>JBPEXB010000424.1:0-12249 GCA_052032125.1 Acidimicrobiia bacterium | reverse complement strand
GCAGGCACCACTCGCCAGCACCACGACGAGGAGCAGGGGAAGCCGACGCACAGCGCGAACCTAGCGCCACGGGGCGCGCGAAGGATCGTTCACCTCTCGTTCACCTCGAGCACGACGTCCGGTTACCACGGCTCCATAGCGTGCCCACCACCACACATCGAGGAGCAGTCAGATGACCAGAGTGACGAGCGTGCCAGGGCTGGTGCTCGTCTTGGCGATCATCACCGCGGCCTGCGGGGGCGATGGCGGAACTGGAGTGACGACGATCGCCACGACCGGCGCAACGACCGCCACCACGACCGCCGGTGCCGGAGGGTCGTTCGGGCTCGATCCGGTCGATCCGCTGTCGGTGAGCGGCGACATCGCCATCGCCGGGTCGTCCACCGTCTTCCCGTTGGCCGAGGCGATGGTCGCCCGGTTCGAAGACGAGGGCTACAGCGGCTTGATCACGATCGACTCGATTGGCTCCGGGGCCGGGTTCGAGCGGTTCTGTGTGGCCGGCGAGTCGGACGTCTCGAACGCCTCTCGTCCGATCCGCGACTCCGAGATCGAGTCGTGCGAGGCGATCGGCCGCTCGCCGATCGAGCTCCGCATCGGGACCGATGCGCTGGCTGTCTCGGTGTCACCGGGAAACACCTTCGCGACGGACCTGACCTTCGATGAATTGGCCGTGTTGTTCTCCACGGCCACCACCTGGTCCGATGTGCGGCCGGAGTTCCCGTCCAACCCGATTCAGCGCTTCATCCCCGGCACGGATTCGGGAACCTTCGACTACTTCGTCGAAGAGATCTTCGACGAGGACGAGGGTCCGATCCTGGCGGCCGGCAACACGCAGCTCTCCGAGGACGACAACGTGCTCGTCCAGGGCATCGCCGGCGATGGTTGTGACCCGGACGATCCCTCGACGACCTGCGCAGTCGGGTTCTTCGGTTTCGCGTTCTTCGCCGAGAACGACGACCGCCTGACCGTGCTCGACATCGACGGCATCGAGCCCAACGCCGACACCGTGAACACCGACGAGTACCCCCTCTCCAGGCCGCTGTACATGTACTCCACCGCCTCGATCATCGGGGAGAAGCCCCAGGTCGGCGCGTTCCTCAGTTTCCTCCTCCAGCACGTCAACGAAGAGATCGGGCGGGTGGGCTACTTCCCCGCCCCTGATGAAGTCCTCCAGCAGGCCGCCGATCGCCTGAGAGCCGCGGCCGGGTAGGCCCGCATCCCCCGGTGGACGGCGATCAGGGCCGCCGTCCACCGGCCTACCTCCGAACCGAGGAGACCCTCATCGCCACCGAGATCCGCACCGAGCCCTGGTCGCTCCACAGACGCCGCCGACCCGGCGAAGCGCTGATTCGCGGGTTGCTGTTCCTGGCCGCCGCCATCTCGATACTCACGACCGTCGGGATCGTGTTCGAGCTCGGCAAGGAGGCGCTGCTGTTCTTCGGCAGTGAGGAGGCATCGCTGTGGGAGTTCGTGTCGTCGACGAACTGGCAGCCGGCCATCCTCGACTTCGGCATCTGGCCACTGGTGCTGGCGACCCTCACGACGTCGGTCATCGCCATGGCGGTCGCGCTGCCCATCGGGCTGGCGACCGCCATCTACTTGAGCGAGTACGCGTCGGATCGCGCCCGAAGCCTCCTGAAGCCGGTGCTCGAAGTGCTGGCCGGCATACCGACGGTCGTGTACGGCTACTTCGCCCTCACGTTCATGACGCCGCTCCTTCGCTCGATTCTCGGACCGGGCGTGGTCGAGATCTTCAACACCGCCTCTGCCGGCATCGTCGTGGGGATCCTGATCGTCCCGTTGGTGAGCTCCATGTCGGAGGACGCACTGCACGCCGTCCCCCGGGCCCTGCGGGAGGGCTCGTACGCACTTGGAGCGACCAAGCTCGAGACGTCGCTCCGGATCGTCGTGCCGGCGGCGCTCTCCGGCATCACCGCAGCCTTCGTCGTTGCCATCTCGCGAGCGATCGGCGAGACGATGGTGGTGGCGATCGCGGCGGGCGCCGGTCCGAAGAACTTCAGCTTCGGGGAAGACGGGCTGTTCTCGTACATCCTCAACCCGTTCGTTGCCGGCGAGACGATGACCGGTCACATCGTGCGCATCTCCGGCGGCGACCTCAGCTACGACTCGATCGACTACAACTCGATCTTCGCCATCGGGTTGACGCTGTTCGTGATCACGCTGGCGCTCAACGTCCTGAGCCGCCGGTTCGTGGCGAGGTTCCGGGAGGTCTACGAATGAGCCTCACCAGGAACCGTCCCGACACTGGTTTTCCCGAAGGCGCCGCCGCCCAGGAGGAGGCGGTCGCCCGCTCGCGGCGGGGGCGTGTCGTCCGGCTGACCTTGCTCGCTGCGCTCATGGTGGCGGTCGCCGCACTGGTGACGTTGCTGATCACGATCATCAACTCGTCGTTCGGCCTGGTGGCGGTGGCCAACGAGGTCTCGCCGGACTCGCTGGTCACGTCGCTCGGCTATTCGGACGATGTCGAGCTGGCCTCGGTGAGCAAGGACGAGCTGGTGTCGCTGCTCGCGGGCGAGCTGTCCACCAACGTCGGTCGCCGCTTGGAGCGAGAGCAGAAGTTCTTCGACGACCGCCTGGTGTTCGAGGATCCGGCGGTGTTCAACGAGCTCTGCCTGTCGGCCGACGCAGTGCCGGCGTGCTCGCTGCCCGCCAGGTCCCAGCGGAACGTCTACGACCTGGTGCTCGAGCGCATCGTCCAGCCCACCCCGCTGGCCACGTTCTCCTTCTTCGACTCGACGTTCAACCGCGTCGCGGTCGAGTCCCAGGTGGCTGCGACGTACCCGGAGGCCGAGCTCGAGTTCCGGTCCTGGGTGAGCTGGGACTTCGTCACCAGCCCCCAGTCTCCCGAACCGGCACTGGCGGGCATCCGGACGGCTCTGTTGGGGTCGCTGTGGGTGGTGGCGATCACTCTGGCCTTCGCGTTCCCGGTGGGAGTGGGCGCGGCGATCTACCTCGAGGAGTATGCGGCGGACAATCGTCTCAACAGCTTCATCCAGACGAACATCAACAACCTCGCCGGTGTGCCGTCGATCATCTACGGCATGCTCGGGTTGGCGATCTTCGTGAGAACGCTGGAGTTCCTCACCAGCGGCTCGTTCCTCGGGATCGGGGACGACGCCACGGCCAACGGGCGTACCGTGATCTCCGCCGGGCTGACCCTTGGGCTGCTGATCCTGCCGATCATCATCATCAATGCCCAGGAGGCCATCAGGGCGGTGCCGCGGTCGCTCCGGCAGGCGTCGTTGGCGTTGGGCTCGACGCAGTGGCAGACAACGAGGGCGCACGTCCTGCCGAGCGCCCTGCCCGGCATCCTGACCGGGACGATCCTGGCCATGGCGCGGGCGCTGGGCGAGACCGCGCCGCTGGTCGTGATCGGTGCCTCCACGTTCATCACGACGGATCCGTCGTCGCCCTTTTCCAAGTTCACCGTGCTCCCGATCCAGATCTTCCAATGGACGAGCCGGCCCCAGGACGAGTTCCGGAACATCGCCGCCGCCGCCATCCTCGTGCTGCTGGTGCTCCTGTTGACGCTCAACGCAGCCGCCGTGATACTCCGCAACCGATATGCGAGGAGACCCGGATGACGGTCGATGACGCCCGAACGACGTCGGCTGTGAATCTCGAGGCGCCGCCGGAGAAGATGAACGACGAAGAGCTCTCGTCGACCCTCGAGGCCCGGAACATGAGTGCCTACTACGGCGGCTTTCGAGCGGTGAAGGACGTCAGCCTTGCGTTCGCCGACGAGCGGATCACCGCCCTCATCGGCCCTTCCGGCTGCGGGAAGAGCACCGTGCTGAGATCCTTCAACAGGATGAACGATCTCGTCCCGTCGGCCAGGGTCGACGGCGAGGTGCTGCTGCAGGGAGCGAACATCTACGCCGATCACGTCGATCCGGTCGAGGTGCGTCGTCGCGTCGGCATGGTGTTTCAGAAGCCCAACCCGTTCCCCAAGAGCATCTTCGACAACGTGGCCTGGGGGGCGAAGATCAACGGCTACCGGGGTGATCTCGACGAGTTGGTCGAGCAATCGCTGCGCCAGGCGGCCCTGTGGGACGAGGTCAAGGACAAGCTCGCTGACAGCGGCTACTCGCTGTCGGGTGGCCAGCAACAACGGCTGTGCATCGCCCGCACGATCGCCGTCAAACCCGAGATCATCCTCATGGACGAGCCGACCTCGGCGCTGGACCCGGTCGCCACGCTGCGCATCGAGGAACTGCTGCAGGAGCTGAAGCAGCGCTACACGATCATCATCGTGACGCACAACATGCAGCAGGCGTCGAGGGCCTCGGACTTCACCGTGTTCCTCAACATGGACGACGACCGGGCCGGTTTCGTCGTCGAGTCCGGTCGCACCGTCGACATCTTCACCAACCCGAGGGAACAGGCCACCGAGGACTACATCACCGGGCGGTTCGGATGACGGAGGTCAGATCTCACTTCCACGTGGCCCTCAACGAGCTGGAGATGTTGCTGCTCGACATGGCCGGCCTCGCCGAGCGGCAGTTGGGCGACGCCATCGAGGCGCTGGTCACCGGCGATCACGAGCGAGCCCACCAGGTCGTCGAAGGCGACCGCCAGCTGGACGACCTGTACCTCGAGGTGGAACGCCGCTGGCACGAGACCATGGCGCTCCAGACTCCGGTCGCTTCCGATCTGCGCCTGATGTCGCTCATCCTGCACACCAATCACTCTCTGGAACGCATCGGTGACCAGGCGTCCAACATCGCCCGGATCGTCGAAGTGACCGCCGGGCTGCCACACCAGGACACCATCGTCTCCCACCTTCGAGAGATGCGAGCCATCGTCGGTCCCATGCTGCGCACCGCCATGGAGGCGCTCACCAAGCGAGACCTGGCGCTCGCCCTCAAGCTGCCCGAGATGGACGAGCCCGCCGATCGCCTCAACCGCGACATGTGGAAGGAGGTGGCGGCCTGCGCGCCCGACCCTCAGTTGCTCGAGTGGGCGGTGCGCATGATGCTCGTGTCACGGGCGCTCGAACGCGTCGGCGATCGGGCCGTGGACATCGGGGAACAGGTCGCCTTCCTCCTCACGGGCGTGTTTCGTGAATTCCCGGAGGGCTGGGCGTATCCGGATCCCGAGGGCTGATGGGCATCCTGGTCGTCGAGGACGAGGACACCCTCGCCGAGTCGCTCCGATACGCCCTGGAACGCGAGGGATACGCGGTCGACGTCGTCGGTGATGGGCGCCTGGCGCTCGACGCCGTGGCGAAGAGCGAGCCAGACCTCATCGTCCTGGACCTCATGCTCCCTGGACTGGGCGGGCTCGACGTCCTCAGACAGGTGCGGAGCACGTCCCAGGTGCCGGTGGTGATCGTGACCGCCAAGGATTCGGAGGCCGACACGGTGGCGGGTCTGGAGCTGGGCGCCGACGACTACGTGATCAAGCCGTTCTCGATGCGCGAGCTGGTGTCGAGGATACGGGCCAACCTGCGGCGCGGTGGGTCGTCACAGACTCGTGTCGCCGAGATCGCCGAGCAGGTCCTGACCGGCGGACCGGTGTCGCTCGACGTCGACCGGCACGAAGTGCGTGTCGATGGTGAGCTGGTCGACTTCCGGCCTCGCGAGTTCGAGTTGCTGGAGGCCTTGCTGCTCCGCAAGGGTCGCCTGGCACCGCGACAGACGCTGCTCGAAGAGGTGTGGGGCATGCCCTTCTACGGCGACCCGAAGACGCTCGACGTGCACATTCGCCGCCTCCGCAAGAAGATCGAGCCTGATCCGCGCCGACCACGCTGGATCGTGACGGTCAGGGGTCTCGGCTACAAATTCGCCGAGGGTCGTCCGGGCGAGCCAACGGATGCCGGCGAGGGCCCGCAGAGCTCGACCGCCTCCTCGTAGGCTGGAGCCGTGGGCCGACTCCACCTCGCCGGCTTCGTGCTCGCCGGCGGCGCCGCGTTGTTCGCACCCAGCCCCTGGTCGTGGATAGGGGTGCTCGGCGCCGCGGTCGGATTCTGGCTCGGATGGATCCAAGCGCGCTCCGCCGACGAGCGAGCGTCCAGAGACCGTCGGAAACTCCAGGCGCTCGACGCCGATCTGGAGGAGGTCCGCAAGGGCGACTCCCTGCACACGGCCCTGCTGGCGGTGTTGTCGGCCGGCGTCGTCGCCTTCGACGAGGGTCGGGCGGTCTACGCCAATCCGGCAGCCGTCGACATGCTCGGTGAACGGGTGGTCGCCGAGGGTGGCCCCTTGCCTCCTGAGATTCGCTCCGTCCTGGCGAGGGCCTCGGAGGGTCACGAGTCGGTGGGAGAGATACAGGTCGGGTACCCGACGCGAGTGCTCCAGGCCGTGGGCTCACCCCCGGACGAGGACGGGATCACCGTGCTCCGCTTGATCGACGTCACCGAGCGCCGGAGGGTCGACGAGATCCGGCGTGACTTCGTCGCCGCCGCATCGCACGAGCTCAAGACCCCGGCGGCCGCCATCCAGGCGGCAGCCGAGACGGTCCTGATGGCACTCGACGACGATCCCGACGCAGTACGGAGCTTCTCGGCCCGCATCCACGACAATGCGACGCGCCTCTCTCGGATCGTCACCGACCTCCTCGATCTCTCCCGGCTCGAGACACACGTCAGCGCCATGGAGCCGCTCGATCTCACCCGGCTCGTGGCAGACGAGGTCGGCAAGTTCGGTTCTTCGAAGCCGCCCATCGTCATGGAAGGCTCGCCGGTGCCGGTCCTCGGCAACCGAGCCGATCTGGCGTTGGCGATCCGCAATCTGTTGGACAACGCCGTGCGGTACACGCCGGCGGACGGGCACATCGACGTCCGCGTCGCCGCCGACGGTCCTCGGGTCTCGATCACGGTCTCCGACGATGGCCCCGGGATCCCAGCGGCGGATCTACCCCGGGTCTTCGAGCGCTTCTACCGGGTGGACGAGGCCCGTTCGAGGGCAACCGGTGGCACGGGGCTCGGCCTCTCGATCGTGAAACACGTCGTCGAGTTGCACGGCGGAGAGGTGTCGGCCCGCAGCGAGGTCGGACTCGGGTCGTCGTTCCGCATCACGCTGCCGATCGCCTCCCCGTCCTGAGTCGTCGTCGCAGGTCGCAGGCGGCTACGATCCCGCCCGATCTCGATGTCCCACCCGGCACCCGACTCCAGCACCGCGCGTCTGCCGGCTCCTGTCCGTGCCTTGGTGGTCGTAGGCCTCCTCTATCTGTTCCTGGCCGGGGTCAAGCTTCTGGAGTCGGGGATCAAAGGACTCGGCAAGGACTTCACCGACGCCCTGTTCGAGAGCGTTTCGAACCCGGTGGCCGGATTGTTCGTCGGCATCCTCGCCACCGTGCTCGTCCAGTCCTCGTCGGTGACCACCGCCACGATCGTCGGGCTGGTCGCCTCGGGGGTGGTACCGGTCGAATCGGCCGTGCCGATGATCATGGGCGCCAACATCGGGACGACCGTCACCAACACGCTGGTGGCCCTCGCCAACCTGCGCAACACCGAGGACTTCAGGCGAGCGTTCGCAGCCGCCACGATGCACGACTTCTTCAATCTGATCTCGGTGTCGGTGCTCCTGCCACTCGAACTGCTCACCGGCTTCCTGTCCGGCAGCGCCTCGTGGCTGGCCCGCACCATCTCGGGTCAGACCGAGCTGGGCGGGTCGTTCGACAGCCCCATCAAGGGGGCGGTCAAGTGGCTGGCCGGGGTCCTGGAGGGCCCCGTCGAGTGGATGTTCGAGTCGGAACGGCTGATCGCCATCGGACTGCTGGTGCTCGGCATCGGCTTCATCTTCCTGACGCTGACCCTGATCACGCGCAACATGCGGCTGCTGGTCGCTGCCCGGATCGAGCGGAGCCTCAACGCAGCGCTGGCCAGGAGCGGCCTGGTCGGGATGCTCGTGGGAATGGTCGTCACCATCGCTGTGCAGTCGTCCTCGATCACGACGTCGGTGCTCATCCCGCTCGTCGCCTCCGGTGTGCTGCTGGTGCGCAACGCCTATCCGATCACGCTCGGTGCCAACATCGGCACCACCATCACGGCCCTCCTGGCCGCGCTGGGTGCCGGTGCCATCGACGGGCTGACGATCGCGTTCACGCACACCCTGTTCAACATCGCCGGCATCGCAATGATCTACTCGATTCCTCTCGTGCGCTACGTTCCGGTGGATCTCGCCGAGGGATTGTCGAACATCGCCACCCGGCGCCGCTCGTGGGCCGTGGCGTACGTCGCAGGGGCGTTCATCCTGCTGCCTGTGGTCGGCGTGATCGTGCTCGGAGGATGAGGAGGTCGTCATGGTCTTGAGTTTCTTCCGCCAAGGGGAGTCCCCGATGGAAGAGGTCGAGCATCGAATTCACCAGATGCTGGTCGACGGTCGCGCCGTGTACGACGCCGCCATGGGTGCCGTGTTCGGAGGGGGAAAGTCCAAAGAGACCAAACACGAGGTGAAGTCGACCGATCACGAGATCAACGTGGCGCAGCGCGACGTGCGCCGGGCCCTGCTCCTGCACGCTTCGGTGGCTCCCGGGAGCGACCTGCCGTCCGTGCTGCGGTACATGAGTGTCATCAAGGACGTCGAGCGGGTCGGCGACTACGCCAAGAACATCTACGACCTCGCGAAGTTCGGTGTCGACTTCGAAGCGGCGCCGGATCACGACGAACTGGCGAACTATCGAGACGCCGTCGCCCAGCTCCTCACCGACGCGGCGGAGACCTTCGAGTCACGAGACCTCTCGACCGCCGAAGCGCTCGTCGCCAAGGCCAACGCCTTCCTGGACGACTACGACGCCCATGTGAAAGCCGCCTACCTGTCGGAGGGTGCCGCCTCGGACGCCGTGGCGCGAGCGCTCTATTTCCGGTACCTGAAGCGCATCACCGCCCACGTGATGAACCTGATGACGTCATTGGTGCTTCCGCTCGATCAGCTCGACTACTACGACGAGCCGCGCGACGACGACTAGGGCGGAGGAGCCGGCTCAGCCTCCCACGGCGGCGACCCTGACCGCCTTGGCCACCTCGTCGGACACCTCGGCGTTGAACACCGACGGGATGATGTAGTTGGCGTGGCGCTGTTCGTCCTTGACGACGGCGGCGATGGCCCGGGCGGCGGCGACGTTCATGGCATCGGTGATCTCACCGGCCCGCGCGTCGAGGGCCCCTCGGAACACTCCGGGGAACGCCAGCACGTTGTTGATCTGGTTCGGGTAGTCGGAGCGCCCCGTGGCCACCACCCTGGCGTACTGACGGGCGGCGTCGGGGTTGAACTCGGGGTCGGGGTTGGCCAGCCCGAAGACGATCGGGTCGTCGGCCATGCGTTGGATCTCGGAGGCGTCGAACAGATCGGCGGCGCTCACCCCGATGAACACGTCGGCGCCGTCGAGGGCGTCGAGGATGCCGCCGGCCCGATCGTCGGCGTTGGTGTTCTGCTGCATCCAGATCTTCGAATCGTCGCTGAAATCCCGGTCCGAGCTGATGATGCCCTTGCTGTCCATCGCCACGATGTCGCCGACCTTCTCCGCCTTGAGGATCTTGGCGATCGCGACACCAGCGGCTCCGGCACCCGACATCGCCACCCGCACGTCGGGAAACTCCTTCCCGACCACCTTGAGGGCGTTGGTGAGCGCCGCCAGCACGACGATGGCGGTGCCGTGCTGGTCGTCGTGGAACACGGGGATGTCGAGCGACTCGCGCAGCCGCGCCTCGATCTCGAAGCACTGCGGGGCGGCGATGTCCTCGAGGTTCACCCCGCCGAATCCGGGAGCGATCAACTCGACGGTCCGCACGATCTCATCGGGATCCTGGGTGTCGAGGCAGATGGGCCAGGCGTCCACGTTGGCAAAGCGCTTGAAGAGCGCTGCCTTGCCCTCCATGACCGGCATGGCGGCGATGGGCCCTATGTTGCCCAGCCCCAGCACTGCCGAACCGTCCGTCACGATCGCCACCGTGTTTCCCTTGACCGTGAGGTTGTGGGCATCTTGGGGGCGCTCGGCGAGGGCTTTGCAGACCCTGGCCACGCCGGGCGTGTAGGCCATCGAGAGCTGATCCCGGGTGCGCAGTTGGACGCGTGATCGCACCTCCAGCTTGCCACCGAGGTGGATCAGGAACGTGCGATCGGAGACGTGGTGCACGCTGATGCCGTCGAGGGCCTCGACGGCATCGGAGATGTCCGAGGCGTGATCCACGTCCCGGGCGTTGGCGGTCAGGTCGACGGTCAACCGATCGCTGTCGGATTCCACGAAGTCCAGCGCCGTGACGACACCGCCCGCCTCGCCGACCGCGGTGGTGATCCGGCCCACGGCGGTGCCGTCCTCGGGCGGAACGAAGACACGCATCGTGATCGAATAACCGGCGCTGGCTGTCGTCATTGATCTCCTCGGTGGGTCTCGGACCCGATGGGCCCCAGGCAGGTTACTCGGGCGCCGGAGCCGCTCGCGAAAGCACCTGTCGGGCTGGGTACGCTCCCTCCGATGGCATCGAACCTGGAACTCGCCGGGCTGTTCGCCGAGATGGCCAAGCTCACCAAGATCGCCGACGGCAGCGCCCAGTCGTTCCGCGCCCGCGCCTACGAGTCGGCCGCCAAGTCGCTCGAGGGCCTGGCGGTGCCGGCCGCGGACCTGACCGAGTCCGAACTGATGGAGCTCAAGGGCATCGGTAAGGCCTCCGCCAGTCGCATCAGGGAGTTCCTGGACACCGGCAAGGTCGAGAAGCTGGAGGAGCTCCGGGCGGCGTTCCCGCCAGACTTCCTGGAGCTGGTGCGCATCCCGGGCCTGGGGCCCAAGACCGCCATCCTGCTGCGTGACGAGTTGGGCGTGGAGTCGGTCGCCGACCTCAAGGTGGCGCTCGAGAACGAAGCGGTGCGGGAGCTGCCCGGACTGGGCAAGAAGACCGAGGAGAACCTCGTCAGGGCCGTCGAGCGCATGGGCTTGACCGGCAAGGACCGTCGCACTCCCATCCTCGACGCCATGATCGAGGCCCGCCGACTGGTCGCCGAGCTGGAAGCGGTCGACGGCGTCGTGGCGGTGCAGTATTGCGGCAGCC
Source organism: Acidimicrobiia bacterium (assembly GCA_052032125.1). GTDB lineage: Bacteria > Actinomycetota > Acidimicrobiia > Spongiisociales > Spongiisociaceae > JBPEXB01. Next base: position 1,241 of record JBPEXB010000424.1, on the reverse strand, counting down.
TGCGCCGCTTTCGCGACACCGTGGCCGACCTCGACATCCTCGTCGCCACCGACGACGGCGATCCGGTCGTCGAGCGGCTGGTCGGGCTCGCCTCGGTGAAGGAGACGATCGGGTCCGGCGAGACCAAGACCTCGGTGCTGACCCAGTCCGGTCTGCAAGTCGACCTGCGCATCGTGCGAGCCGACCAGTGGGGCGCCGCCACCATGTACTTCACCGGCTCGAAAGACCACAACATCAGGCTGCGCCAGCTGGCCATCGACAAGGGCTGGTTGTTGAACGAATACGGGCTGGAGGAGACCGAGACGGGGAAGGTCGTGGCCTCCGAGACCGAGGAGGACATCTACGACGCCCTGGGCCTGCCGTACATCCTTCCCACCCTCCGGGAGGACCGGGGCGAGATCGAGGCCGGCCTGGCCGGGGAGCTGCCCGACGTGGTCCTCGACGGCGATCTCCGCGGTGACCTGCACGTGCACACCGACATGTCAGGCGACGGCGACCACCCTCTCGAGGCGATGCTCGACGCTGCGGCCGAGCTGGGACTCGAGTACATCGCCATCACCGACCATGCCGAGAACCTCACGATCAACGGCGTCGGCAAGGACGAGATGCTCGCCCAGCGGGAGCGCATCGCCGATCTCCAGGCGAGCTACCCCACCATGAAGATCCTGCACGGGACCGAGCTGAACATCGCCCCGGACGGCACGCTCGACTACGACTTCGACTTCCTCATGGGCTACGACTGGTGCGTGGCCTCGGTGCACAGCCACTTCGACCTCGATCGCGAGACCCAGACCGTGCGGCTGATCGAGGCGATGAAGCATCCGGCGGTGAACGTGATCGGTCACCTCATCGGGCGCCGGGTCGGCAAGCGACCCGGCATCGAGATCGACGTCGACGCGGTGCTCACCGCCGCCGAACTGACCGGCACTGCCATCGAGATCAACTCGCACCTCGATCGGCTCGATGCTCCGGTCGAGGTTCTGTGGCAGGCCAAGGATCGGGACGTGCGGTTCATCATCTCCACCGACTCGCACCGCACGGGTGAGCTGAAGCAGTCTCGATGGGGCATCCGCCAGGCTCAACGCGGCTGGGTCGACAAGGCCAAGATCGCGAACACCTGGGAGGCGGACCGCTTCCTGGAGTGGGCGGCGACGAGCCGGCACGGGTGAGTCTCCAGTCTCCAGTCACCAGGGGCGTCGGGATCGTGGTGTCAGTTCGGGGGCCCTCACTCGGCAGTACGC
>JBPEXB010000423.1:0-4325 GCA_052032125.1 Acidimicrobiia bacterium | reverse complement strand
GCTCGACGTCCATCTCGGCGCCGAGCGGCTCCGCCGTGGCGCGGGCGTCCACGAACGGCCCGCCCAGCGGGATGAGCATCAGCGCCAGGACGGCGAAGAACGGCATGGGAAAAAGGCTACTGAGTGGCCAGTACTGAGTACTGAGTACTGAGTACTGGAGCGAGCGCAGTGAGCGACCGCTGTACCATCGCGGGCATGACCGCCAAGACCCTCTTCGAGAAGGTGTGGGATGCCCACGTGGTCCGGGAGGCGCCGGGCGAGCCGGCGCTGCTCTACGTGGACCTCCATCTCGTGCACGAGGTCACGAGCCCCCAGGCCTTCGACGCGCTGCGCCTGAGCGACCGCCCCGTGCGCAGACCGGACCTGACGGTCTCGACGATCGACCACGGCGTGCCGACGGCCAACCGCAGCTTGGGCATTCGCGATCCGCTGTCGAAGAAGCAGATCGACACGCTCGTCGCCAACTGTGAGGAGCACGGGATCACCCTGTACGGGCTCGACGATCCCCGGCAGGGCATCGTGCACGTGATCGGACCGGAGCAGGGGCTGACGCAGCCCGGCATGGTCATCGTGTGCGGCGACTCCCACACCGCGACTCACGGCGCCTTCGGTGCGCTGGCGTTCGGCATCGGTACCTCGGAGGTCGAACACGTCCTGGCCACCCAGACCCTCCCCCAGGTGAAGCCGAAATCGATGGCGGTCACCGTGAACGGGACGCTCCCGCGAGGGGTCTACTCGAAGGACATCATCCTGGCGATCATCGCCGAGATCGGCGTCGGTGGCGGCATCGGCCACGTGATCGAATACCGGGGATCGGCCATCGAGGCGCTCTCGATGGAGGCGCGAATGACCATCTGCAACATGTCGATCGAAGGCGGCGCCCGGGCCGGGATGGTGGCGCCCGACGACGTGACCTTCGCTTACCTGGAGGGCCGCCCGCACGCACCCGAGGGGGCGGCGTGGGACGAGGCGGTGGCTGCGTGGCGGGAACTGCGTACCGACGACGACGCAGCGTTCGACACCGAAATCGTCATCGACGCCTCCTCGTTGGCCCCTCACGTGTCATGGGGCACCAACCCGGCACAGACCCTGCCGGTGACGGCATCGGTGCCGTCGCCGACCGACTTCGACGACGAGCTCGACCAGGAAGGGTGCCGTCGGGCCCTCGACTACATGGGGCTGGAGGCCGGGACGGCGATCACCGACATCGCCATCGATCGAGTGTTTCTCGGCTCGTGCACCAACGCCCGCATCGAGGACCTGCGCGCCGCCGCCGCGGTCGTCGAGGGGCGCCGCGTCGCCTCCTCGGTGCACGCCATGGTGGTTCCCGGGTCCGGTCTCGTGAAGCTGCAGGCGGAGGAAGAAGGCCTCGACCGGATCTTCAAGGAGGCCGGGTTCGAGTGGCGCGACGCCGGCTGCTCCATGTGTCTGGCGATGAACGACGACATCCTCCAGCCCGGCGAGCGCTGCGCCTCGACCTCCAACCGCAATTTCGAAGGTCGCCAGGGCCGAGGCGGTCGGACGCACCTGGTGAGCCCGGAGATGGCCGCCGCCGCGGCGGTGGCCGGGCACTTCGTCGACGTGCGGGAATGGTGATGACGCCGACCTCGGAGCGGCCGGACATCCCGCCCGGGTATGGCGTCGCCACTGACGCCGACGGCCTGCTCGCATGGGAGACGGTGGCGACGGCTGTCGCAGGCGCCGAGATCTACTGGCTGGCGACGCTCCTGCCGAGCGGCGGGCCCCACCTCGTTCCGCTGCATGCCACGGCGCTCGACGGTCACGTGTTCCTCTCGGGCGACGAGCAGTCCCGTTGGTACCGCAACCTGGGTGCTGATCCCCGCATCCAGGTCGGCATCGAGCATGACGAGCTGCAGGTGATGGTCCGAGGCAGGGCCACTCACGAGACGATCGAGGGGGACCGGCTCCAGCAGGTCAGCGAGTCCCTCCAGAGCAAATACGGCTTCTCGTTCGACCAACCCCTGCCCATGTGGGTCGTGGCGCCCGACACCGTGCTGGCCTTCGAGCCGGCCCGCTTCGCCAGCTCACCCACCCGATTCCGCTTTGGAGGCAACGCATGAAGCCCGTGCGCACGGTCGAGGGCACGCTGGCCCACCTGCCCCGCAACAACGTGGACACCGACCAGATCATGCCGAAGCAATGGCTCAAGCGAGTCGAGCGCTCCGGCTATGGCCAGTACCTCTTCTACGACTGGGCGAGGACCCCGGCCGGCGACCTGGATCCGGAGTTCATCCTCAACCGGCCGGAGTATCAGGACGCCTCGATCCTGGTGACCGGCGCCAACTTCGGTTCTGGCTCGTCACGGGAGCACGCGCCGTGGGGTATCCAGGACTGGGGCTTCGAGGCGGTCGTGGCACCGTCGTTCGCCGACATCTTCTACACGAACTGCACGAAGATCGGCCTGCTCCCGGTCCCACTCTCACCCAAGGAGGTGCAGTGGCTGACCGAGCTCGCGCAGGACGACCCGCAGGCGGTGGTGACGATCGACCTCCCCGACCAGACCGTGACCGCCGACGGGTTCGAGGCGAGCTTCGAGATCGATCCGTTCGTGAAACACCGGCTCCTGGAAGGCCTGGACGACATCGGGCTCACGCTGCAACACGCCGACGAGATCGACGCCTTCGAGGCCGGCCGACCGGCCAGGCTGCCGTCGCTCGGTTGACGCTCGGGGAACCCGAATCGACTGCGACCCGTATTCAGTGCAGACACACCAGGGAGGGAACCTGATGCGACACCGGTGGTTGACGTTCGTGGCGGCGATGGCGCTCGTGGCGGGAGCGTGCGGAGGCGACTCCGGAGAGGCCGAGACGACGACGGCTGCGACGGAGGCCTCCACGACGACCGCGGCCGAGACGACCACGACGACCGCGGCCGAGACGACCACCACGGCCGGGACCACCTCGACGACCGAAGCCGAGACGACCACCACGGTGGCCGCCGGCCCGCAGAACGTGAACGTCCTCCTGACCGAGTGGCTGATCGAGCTGAGCGCACCGCTGGCCGCCGGCACGATCACCTTCGACATCATGAACAACGGTGAGTTCAACCACGAGTTCATCGTGCTTCGGGCGACCAGCTACGAGGAGCTGCCCAAGACCTCGAACGGCGCTGTCGATGAGGGTGCGCTGGATCCCGACGCGGTCGTGGACCGCATCTTCGCCCTCGAGGCCGGGCAGGCCAACAGCCTCACCGTCGACCTCGACGCGGGCGATTATGTCCTCCTCTGCAACATCAGCTTCGGGCCGAACTCCCATGCCGCCAACGGACAGGTGCTCAGCGTGACGGTCGCTCCGTGAGCGATCTGCTCGACAACATCTCTGGGATCCCCTCCCACCCACTCTTCGTCCACGCCCCGGTGGTTCTCGTTCCCCTGGTCGGCATCGGGGCGCTGATCCTCGCGTTCCGTCCGGCCTGGCGAGCCACCATCGGGTGGTGGCTGGTCGGCGGCGCCGCCGTGGCGCTGGTCGCCACGTTGCTGGCCGTGGGATCCGGTGAGGCGCTCGACGAGCGCCTCGAGGGTCTGGTCAACACCGATCGCCACAAGGAGCTCGCCCTCACCACGCGGGCTCTGGTCATCACGTTCTTCGGAGCCACCATTGCCCAGACCTGGCTCGACCGCCGCGTGTCGAGCGACGGCGCCCTGCGGTTCGCCCGGACCGGGGCGACCGTGGCCGTAGTCGGCACGGCCCTGCTCTCGATCTGGTGGATGTACCTCACCGGCGAGGAGGGCGCCCGCATCACCTGGAGCGGGATCATCGACTAGGGCTGCCGAATGAGATTCGGCAGCTTCGAGTTGGCTCCGCCAACTCAGGCGCCATGAAATGGCGCAGCCCACCCTACGGGCCGAATGCAGCGGCCAGCGGCCAGAGAACCTGGTTCCGGGGCCCGGGATCCGGGATCCGGAGCCCGGAAACCGGGGAAGCGGTTTCAGCTCAGGATGATGTCAGCCGCGGCCAAGCCGGACAGGACGGCGCCTTCGACCTTGGCGCCGGCGAAGATCTCTCCCGCCAGCACGAGCGGTGGATCCGTTGCGAGAGCGCGACAGCCCTCGGTCGACGGAGCGTGCGGCTGCGAGTAGCGCCACCGGTGACCCTTGGCCGCCACGACGGTCGAGCCGAGGTGGTTCTGAGCCTCGCCGACCAGCACGGCGGTCCAGGTGTCGGGGTCGTCCTCGAGATGCTCGTCGGCGAATGTCGCCGACGAGTGGATGGTCACGCAGGGGGCCGGAGAGGTGCCCTTGTGGTGGTTGTCGGCCATCCAGGCGATCGGCCCGTCCGCGAAGGCTCGATGGCCCTCATCGAGGC
>JBPEXB010000422.1:0-2139 GCA_052032125.1 Acidimicrobiia bacterium | reverse complement strand
GATGTGCGGGGTGGGTGAGCACGCCCCCGATGGCGGCGACGTCGCGGCGGTCGCTGATGACATGGGTGCCCGCGCAGGCGACCATCGATCCACCTTCCCAGATGGCGTGCCAGGTTCCCTGCTCCAGCATCGACGGGAGGAAGAAGGCGGCTTCGGGGTCCGACCCGAGGAGTTCGTGGAGGGCCGGGAGGTCGGCCGCCTGGATCGGCACGGCGTCCTCGGATGGTGGCAGCAGATCGGGACGGCGGAGGATCATGCGCCGGTGGGGTCCCTTGGGATCGTGAGCCCGATCGGACATGGCCTCGCTCATGCCGGTGGGGCCGGTCACCCAGGTGCCGGCGGGCAGGGACGACTGGACGTCGGCGAGCAGTTCGAGGGTGGCTGCGGCATGCTGCCTGGACATCGCGTAGCCCGTGACCCATTCGGTGCCGTCGGAGATCCGTCCCACCACGGCCTCGCCCCTCCGATACCAGGTGCTCGCCGACCACAGCGGCTCGTCCAGGTCGGCGAGGCCATACAGGTGGGTCTCGGAGTCCTGGCCGAGTATCGCCGCCAGCTCCTCGGGATCGGTGACGATCGAGGGCGTCACAGCCGTCCGGCGTCGTTGACCCGCTGCAGGAACCGTCTGGTTCGGTCATGGGTGGGTGACGAGAACAGCTCGGCAGGCGGCGCCGACTCGAGCACCCGGCCCTCGTGGAGAAAGTAGACGCGGTTGGCGACGTCGCGGGCGAAACCCATCTCGTGGGTGGCGAGGACCATCGTCATGCCCTGGTCGGCGAGCTCCCTGATGACCCCGAGCACCTCGCCGACCAACTCGGGGTCGAGCGCCGAGGTGACTTCGTCGAGGAGCAGCAGCTCGGGCTCCGGCATGAGCGCCCGGACGACCGCCGCCCGCTGTTGCTGGCCCCCCGACAGTCGATTGGGGAAGTCCTCCACCTTGTCACCCAGCCCGAAGCGGCCCAGCATCTCCACCGCCTTGGCCTCCGCCTCGGCCCGCGGCACGCCTCCGGCCCGGCGCGGGCCGAGGGTGACGTTGTCGAGCACCGAGAGGTGCGGGAAGAGGTTGAAGGACTGGAAGACGATGCCGATGCGCCGCCGGATCTCATTGGTGTTGACCCCGGGCCCGCTGATCACCTCGCCGTCGAGACGCACCTCGCCGTCGTCGATCTCCTCGAGCAGGTCGATGCAACGCAGGATCGTCGACTTGCCGCATCCGCTCGGCCCGATGAGGCAGATGACCTCGTGCTCGTCGACCTCCAGGTCGATGCCGTTCAGCACCCGCTTCTTGCCGAACGATTTGTGAACGTTCTCCAGTTCGAGCTTGTGGGTCTCGCTCATATGGACGACTGCGAGCGCTGCGCCCGATCCCGCGCCGTGAACCAGTCCACATAGCGGGTCAGCGGGATCGAGATGGCGAGGAACAGGAGGGTGGCGACCACATAGGACGTGTAGTTGAAGGTCCGGGTCGTGTAGATCTGCGCCTCCCGCACGGCGTCGCGGACACCCAGCACGCTGATCAGCGCCACGTCCTTCTGGAGGCTCACGACCGTGTTCATCAACGCCGGCACGACGTTGCGGATGGCCTGGGGGAGGATGGCGTAGCGGAGCGCCTGCCACTGCGTCAGGCCCAGCGCTCTGGCCGACGAGCGCTGGCTCTCGGGGACCGCGTCGATGCCGGAGCGGTAGATCTCGGCGGTGTAGGCCGAATAGCTGAGGGTGAGCGCCACCAGGCCCCAGAAGGTCGAGCTGCGCGGCAAGCCGGGGATGGCCAGCGCCGGGACCCCGAAGCCGAGCAGCAGGATCAAGAGGATCAGCGGGATGCCGCGGAAGAGATCCGTGTAGACCACGCTCAGCAGCCGGATCGGGAAGAACGCTGCGCCGCGGAACGATCGGGCGGCAGCCACCAGCAGCGCCACGATCGGGATGGCGATCATGGCGTAGGCGAACAACTCGAGGTTCAGCCAGAAGCCGTCGACCACGTCGGGCCACGAGGCGGCGAAGTCCTCGCCGTTGAAGAACTGTTGCTGGATGCGGTCCCAGTTGGGGCTGTTGACCACCACCACGGACGCCACCCCGAAGAACACGACCGTCGAAACCGCCGCGAGGGGGGAGGGCCTTGGGTTCTGCTCTTGGGGCAGG
>JBPEXB010000421.1:0-1759 GCA_052032125.1 Acidimicrobiia bacterium | reverse complement strand
CGCGAACCCGGACGGTCGAGGAAGCCATCGAGCTGACGCTGAAGAACACCGGCGGTGCGCTTGCCGGATCGGCGATCACCACCGTGGCTGGCTTCGGCATCCTCGTCACCTCGACGACCATCCCGTTCCGCCAGTTCGGCTTCGTGACGGCCTACACGATCCTGCTGGCCATGCTGGCGGCGGTGCTCGTGCTGCCGTCGATGCTGGTGCTGTGGAGCCGCTGGCACACCAAGAACGGTGACACGGGGGCTGAAGCGCGGGTGCCGGTGGAGGCCGGCTCGCAGCCCGGCTGACCGTGGCCGAGGTCGAGCTTCGGGAGATCACCGCCCACAACGTCCGAGACGTGATGCGGCTCTCGGTCAGCGACGCCCAGTCGAGCTACGTGGCCCCCAATTCGGTGTCGATCGCCGAGGCCGCCTATGCCGAGGATGCGTGGCTGCGGGCGATCTACGCAGGCGACGACCCGGTGGGCCTCGCCCTCCTCGCCCAGCGCCCAGGGCGGTACTACCTGTGGCGCTTCATGGTCGATCACGAGCAGCAGGGCAACGGCTATGGCCGGCGGGCGATGGAGCTCGTCATCGACTACGTGCGGTCGCGGCCCGATGGAGAGGATCTCTATCTCTCCTTCGTGCCCGGCCCGGACGGTCCCGAGGGCTTCTACCGCTCGTTCGGCTTCGAGACCACCGGCGTCGAGCACGGCGGCGAGCTCGAGATGAGGTTGAGTCTCTAAAAGTCTTCAGTCCACAGTCAACAGTCCGCAGTTGGGCGGTACCAGGTACTTGGTACTCGGTACCCAGTACTCCCAATGGCGTTCAACCTTGGTGAATCCCGGTCACCTGACCTGCTTGTTTGATAGCTTCGACGACAGTTGCCGCCAACAGGGTGGCGAGAACTTGGGAGGGTTCCCTTCGTGTTACAGATCACGATCTCCAAACGCGCCGCGCTCATCATCGCGCTGGCCATGCTGCTGGTGATTCCGGGTGTGGCCACCGCCACGCACATCTTCACCGACGTCGTCGACGGCAGCACCCATGCAGAGGGCATCGAGTGGGTCGCCAATGCCGGCGTGACGGCCGGGTGTGGCGACGGCACGGCCTATTGCCCGAACGACGCCGTCAACCGTGCGCAGATGGGCACGTTCATGTGTCGTCTCGCCGGCAACTGCGGCGTGGCGCCGAGCGTGGATGCTGCGACGGCTCTGCAAGCCGACAACGCGACCACGGCGGACAGCGCGACCACCGCCGGCGACGCAGACACCGTCGACGGCTACGGTGCGTCCGACCTGATTCGCGGGGCGTTCGGTCAAGCCCACTTGCCGCTCAACGACTTCGACTCGTCCACCTATACGGAGGTCGTGTCGGTGACGTCGACAGCGCCGGTCGACGGCGTGTTGCTCATCTGGGCGAACCACAACGCCGAATGGGACACAGGTTCTGCCGCAACGACGTATGCCCGTCTCGAGTCGCGCATCACGGTGGATGGTGTCGAGTTGAACGCGCCGAGCGGATATGCACGGATCCACGTGGAGGACAACCTCGAGTGGGATGGTCAGATGGTCAGTCTGCTGGGAGCGGTCGAAGTGACAGCGGGTGATCACGCCGTGGTACTCGAGACGCGCCGGGCGGCGGGCACGGCCCTCGGTTTCGTATGGAACGGCGAGATCATGACGTTGTTCCTGCCGTTCGGGAACTCTGGCACAGCCGGCTCGCTGGCTTCAGTCATCGCGACGCCGGGTGTTGCCGAGGGGTTGCAGGGCGGG
>JBPEXB010000420.1:0-1866 GCA_052032125.1 Acidimicrobiia bacterium | reverse complement strand
CCCAGGAGGCCCTGGTGCGGGCGCATCGGAGCTGGCCCAAGATCTCCACCTATGACAAGCCGGGGGCGTGGCTGCGCAGGGTGACGATCAACCTGGCCACCAACGCCAAACGCCGGCGCGTCACCGAGGAACGATCCCGCGTCCGGCTGGTGCCGACCTCGTCCACGGCGGAGATCGAATTGCGCGACGACGGCGTGTGGGCTGCCGTGGCGGCGCTCCCGGACAAGCAAAGGGCCGCCATCGCCCTGTACTACCTCGAGGACCGTCCGGTCGCCGAGATCGCCGACATCCTGGGCTGCTCGGTCAACACGGCCAAGGCCCACCTGCACCAGGGGCGCAACGCGCTCGAGCGCCGACTGGAGGACGCATCGTGAGCCACGACGACCGCATCCACGCAGCCTTCGACGATCTGCGCCACCAGACGTCCTCGCTCACCCCGCCGCCGCTCGAAGAAGCGGGAGAACAGGTCCAGCGCGCCCGGGACACCGGCCGGCGCAGCTGGCTGTCGGCGGTCGCTGCCGCCGCCGTGATCATCGTGGCGGTCGGTGCCGTGGTGTTCCTCGGCGGCGGTGACGAAGGCGTCCCGCCGGCCGGCACGACCGATACGAGCACCGCCACGACCTCGGCATCGGTGGCGACCACGTCTGTGACGCTGCTCTGCGCAACGGAGGATCCTGCGACCGGAGAATCGGTGCAGGTGCCATGCGACCCGTCGACCGACAGCACCACCGCCACGACGCAGCCGGCCGCCACCGAGCCCACCACGACCAGCACCCGGGTCCTGGCCATCGACCTTCCACCCGACGTCGGGACCGGCTGGCGGGTCGTCGACGTGGCCTCCGACGACGTGCTGAACGTGCGCGCCAACGGCGGGGTCGAGTTCCCGATCGTGGGCACGCTGGCCCACGACGACGTCGACGTGCAGCTCAACGGACTCGGCGCCACACACCTCGACGGCACCGGCTGGTGGGGCGTGATCCTGGACGACGGCACCCAGGGTTTCGTCAACAAGCGCTTCCTGGCCCCACCCGGGAGCTGGTACCGGGAGCTGGATTTCCCCTGCTCGGCGATCCCCGCCGATGGAGCCGGCGACCAGGCGGACAACCTCGACGGCTGGGATCCGTCGTCCGACGCCACCGGCATCATCGGTCTGAGCCACGTCCAACTCGGTGAATGCGACCGCTATGTGATCAGCCTCGGAGCGGGCTCCATGTTCGAGCCGCCGGTCGAGGCCGACTCGGTACCGGGCGGGATCGTCGTGACCTCACGGGCCGGTGAGGTGCTGGTCGACTTCGGCGGGGCCGCATCCGTGCGCAACGTCGACGCGACGGCCACCGTGGCGAGGGTCGGCCCGGCCATGGTCCTGACCACCGTGCCCGGTGGCGACGACGTGAGCCTGTCTCCCCGCGTCCACATCTTCACGCAGGACGGGCGCCTGGCGATCCAAGGCGTCCACTACCTGTCCGATCCCGCTCGGGTTGTCATCGACGTGGTCGGCGCCGACCCCGATGCCCTCGGGGTGATCCTGCCCGACGACGGTCCGACCGTCGTCGTCGAGGCGAGCGTCGAGGATGACACCCGCTTCCGGGTGCGGGGCTTCGCCCGCTGGTTCGAGGCGCAAGGCATCGCCATGCTGTTCGATGCCACGGGCTCGCCGTTCCCTGGCACCTGGAGGGGCCCCTCGGTGCCCGAAGGCCAGTTCGGCCAGACCAGCATGGTGTTCGCCCCCTGGGACCCGACCTGGGGCGAGTTCAACCTGGAGGTCGAGGGCCTTCCCTCCGGCGACTACACCCTGTTCGTGGGGGAGTCCTGCCTGGTGGACGAGGCCAACGACGTCTGGGACGACTGCGGCGTCACGATGGAGTT
>JBPEXB010000042.1:0-4580 GCA_052032125.1 Acidimicrobiia bacterium | reverse complement strand
GCCGACGTAGGGCACTCCCTCGAGGATTCGATCCCGGCGACCCTCCATGAACCGGAGTTCCCAGGCGTTGGAGTCCTCCTCGTTCTCGATCGACACGAGCCAGTAGATGTCCATCTCCCGGTACGACAGCACCCGATCCGCCCCTTCCGGCCAGTCGGTGGGAAGGGTGGCGTGTCGCTCGTACCCGCGCAGGAAGTGACGGGAGAACCGGCGGGTCTCGTCGACCGCGTCGACCTCCCGTCCGAGCAGCCAGTAGAACAGCACGATGGCGACGTCGTGCGTGGCCGTGCCCCAGCCACAGTCGTCGAAGTCGAAGACCGTGATGCGGCCGTCGTCGGTCATGAACAGGTTGCCGAAGTGGGCGTCCTGGTGGATGAGCAACCCGGTGCCGCCGGCCGGGTGGGCGGCCAGGTCGGCCTTGATCTCCTCGTTGCGGGCGTAGAGATCCGGGTGGGTGTCGCGGGCGTCGGCCAGGCCGACGTCGAAGATCGGATCGGTCCAGGCGGGGCGAGGCGTCGCCGGGGCGACGTGCCGGGCCGCCTCGTGCATCGCACCCAGGGTCGCCCCGTAGGTCTCGATGTCGGCATCCGACCAGTCGTCGGGCAGGCGCATGCCACCTTCCGCCTCGGTCATGCAGGCGACCACGACCGTCTCACCGTCGTCGGTCGTGAGCTCCTCGACCAGGCGGCCGTGCTCCGACAGCACCGGCGCCACGACCGGGACCTGGTGCTCGGCGAGGGTTGCCATGAAGGCGAACTCCCCCTCGACCAGCGCCACCGATCGCCGGGAGGTGTGGGTGATCCGCACCACCCGACCGGGGGCGCGGTAGAGAGCGTTCTCGAATCCACCCAACCGTTCGAGGTCGTCGACGCCGAAGAGGGCTCCTGCTCGTCGGACATCCGCATCGGTCAGGGTCATGTCGGCCGCCCGGATGACGGTCATGCGTACCTCCCTCGACGAGGCTAGATCGGGCTCGCCTGGAACCGCAGGAGGCGCCTGGCTAGATTCGCGCTCGCATATGGCAGCCCGCGGCCGTCTTCGGCGTAACCGCACCGACGCCGCGAAGGCACCTCGCAAGCTCGGCACCTTCCTCGGCGTGTTCACGCCGTCGATCCTGACGATCCTCGGCGTCATCCTGTACCTGCGTACCGGCTGGGTGGTCGGCAACGTGGGTGTGGTCGGGGCGGTGGTGATCGTCATCATCGCCAACGGGGTCACGTTCCTGACGGCGCTCTCGGTGGCCGCCATCGCCACCAACATGCGAGTGGGCGCCGGCGGCGCCTACTACATGATCTCGCGCAGCCTCGGCATGGAGATCGGCACGGCCATCGGCGTGCCGCTGTTCCTCGCCCAGGCCTTCTCGGTCACCCTCTACGCCTACGGCTTGGCCGAGGCGCTGCAGCTCATCTTCCCCGAGGTGCCACAGCGGCCGGTGGCGATCCTCACGATCCTGGTGGTGGCACTCATCTCCACCCGCGGCGCCGATCTGGCGCTCAAGCTCCAGCTCCCGATCATGGCCGCCATCACCCTGTCGCTCATCGCCCTCGGATACGGCATCGCCACCGCCGAACCGGTGGCGGTGGATCCGGGCGGCATCGAGTCCGCAGGTTTCTGGGCCGTCTTCGCCGTGTTCTTCCCGGCGGTCACCGGCATCATGGCGGGGGTGTCGCTGTCGGGTGATCTCGAACGGCCGGAACGATCGATCCCCAGCGGCACGATCATCGCCGTCCTGGTGGGCTTCGCCGTGTACCTGGCCACGGTGCTGGGCCTCGGCTACGTCGCCACCCGCGAGGAGCTGGTGATGGACAACCTGATCTGGTTCCACCTCGCGGGTGGAGGCGCCTTCCTGGTGTTCGCCGGCATCACCGGAGCCATCTTCTCGTCGGCGGTCGGCTCGGTGCTCGGAGCGCCGAGGACCCTGCAGGCCATGGCCGACGATCGGGTGCTGCCATCGTTCGTAGGCCGGTCGATCGGCCGTATCCGGGGACCAGGTGTCCCGTTGCTCATCACCCTGGTGGTGGCGCTGGCCGGGGTGTTCCTGGGCGCGCTCGATGCGGTCGGCCGGACCCTGACGATGTTCTTCCTCACCACCTACGGCGTGGTCAACCTGGTGGCGGGGATCGAGCGCCTGGCCGGGGACCCCTCCTTCCGACCCGCCTGGAAGGTGCCGTGGTGGGCGTCGATCGGCGGCGCCGCTGCCTGTTTCTGGGTCATGTACCTGATCAACCCGATCGCACTGGTCGTGGCCGTGACCTTCGAGGTGGCTGTGTACCTCGGCATGCGGCGGCGTGCGATGGTGGCGCCGTGGGGCGACCTCCGGCGGGGGGCGCTGATCTCTCTGGTCCGTTCGTCGGTGTTGCAGCTCCGGCGCCTCCCCCACGACCCGCGCAACTGGCGACCCAACATCCTCCTGTTCAGCGGCACGGTCACCAAGCGCCGGGCTCTGGTCAAGTACGCCAACTGGCTCGTCCAGGACCGGGGCATCCTGACGGTGGTCGACCTGCTGATCGGCGACGTCGGCGAGCTCGGCACCCACGCCAGGGACCGCGGGCGCGATCTCAACGTCGAGTTGGACAGACTCGGTGTGTCGGCGTTCGGCGAGGTCACGGTGGTCGACGAGTTCGTGTCCGGCGCGATGGCCATCGCCCAGTCGAACGGCATCGCCGGCATCGAGACCAACACGGTGATGTTCGGCTGGTCGGCCAAACCCGACCGGCGGGCCTCGGTGCTGGCCACGATCGAGGGGCTGTCGAAGCTCGGCATCTCGTCGGTGATCTGCCGCCCGATCCCGGTCGGCGACGCGGCCCGGCGACGGCGGCGCCCGCAGATCCACGTGTGGTGGGGCGGCCTCCAGCACAACGGCGACCTCCTCGTGCTGTTCGCCCATCTCATCGCCCAGAACGGCGACTGGCGGTCGTCCGACATCTCGGTGAAGAACATCGCCACCAACGAGATGGTTCGCGACCGCAGCAAGAAGCTGCTGGAGACCGTGATCGAGGCCGCCCGCATCAAGGCCACACCCCACGTCATCCTGCGCGAATCCGAGCAGTCGATTCAGGACATCATCACCGCCGAGTCACGCGACGCCGATCTCGTGCTGATGGGCCTGCGGGATGTCGCCCCCGGCACCGAGGCCGCCTACGCCAACCGGCTCGAGACCCTGTTGGCCGATCTTCCCTCCACGCTGCTCGTGCGGAGCGCCGGTGAGTTCAGGGGCCGTCTCCTCGGCGAGGACGCCTCGGGCGCCGAGCGGGCCAACGGGTCCCGGCTGCCGCAGCCCGAGGCCGCTCAGAGCTCCGACAGGTAGGCGGTCAGCCACTCGTCGTCGAGCTCGCCGAAGACCTCGTCGATACCCGGCACCACCCAGATGTGGAGCATCTCGTTGGTGATCGGCATCGTGATCGAGCCGAGCGGGCACTGGCCGAGCGGTGACGTCAAACCGGCGATCGCCGGAGGGAAGAACGAGAAGCACACGTGGTCATGGGCATGCCACACCGTCAGCGGCCCGCCTATGGCCGGCCCGGGCTGGCCGATCTCGTCCATCTGGAACATGGCGCCCAGCAGGACCGGCTCACCTGACGGCGCAACGGCGTAGACGAGCGTCTCGGGTCGATCCGGGTCGAAGATGTGCCCGTCGTGTTTGTAGGCCTCGTTGTCGGCATGGAAGTCCAGCCCGGCCATGCCGTCGACCGCGTAACCGGCCTGACGAGCCACCTCGACGTCCTCGAACTTCTGCAGCGCCTGGCGGGTGTCGAAGAACAAGTGGGCGGCGACGGCGGACTCCTCGGGCGTCGGGTCGCGGTCCTCGCCGGCCGGCAGCAGCACTCCTGGAGACGGCGTCTCACCGAGGTGATGGCCGCCGTCGCCCGAGCTGAACGCCCCGATCCAGCTCGACAGCGCCACGAACACCCCCACCGACACGGTCACGCCGGCAGTCACCATGCGCCGCCAGGCCGTGTCACGGCGGGGGCGCAGCACGATGGCCAGCGCGGTCAACTCGACGAGCTTCATCGCCAGGCCGTACTGATCCGGCGGCTCGCCGATCATCAGCGAGATGCCGTACCCGCCGATGAGCCCCGCCAGCGTCAACGCGGCCAGTTTCCGCCAGCGCTTGCCGGCCAGCAGACGACGCAGCACCCACAGCGGCGCCAGCCCACCCAGCAGGTAGAGCACGCTGTAGAAGGACGGCTCATGGGTCAGCACGAGGACGAGATGGCCCACACCGGTGATGGCGAGCAGCCAGGCGAGGAATCGGTTGACCAGCGAGAGTCGGTCGTAGGCCTCTAGCCGCGGGCTCTGGCGCCGCCGCATCCACCGATACGCAACGAACATCGCGAACAAGAACAGGAGGGCCGGCGCATGCTCGGGGATCACCGCGTACATCGGGCTCCCGACATACGAGTCGATGATCTCGCCGGCGTCGATGTCGGCCGGCAGGTCCAGGCGGTCGAGGCCCCCCTCGGGGACGGGCGCGTAGTCGTCGTCATGCCATCGCATGCGTCACCTCAGGTGTGGGGCCCGACGGCCGATCGAACTCGGCCCGGACGTGCGGCTTGCGGAGGATGCGGAAGATCGCGTAC
>JBPEXB010000419.1:0-3641 GCA_052032125.1 Acidimicrobiia bacterium | reverse complement strand
CAGGGCGTCGGTGTGGGAGCGCTGGTGAGCCTCGGCGCGGTCTATGCCCAGCGAGTGGGCATGAGCGTCGATCGCACTGCGCTGTTCATGGGCATCGCCATCATCGGGTCGGTCGTCTTCCAGCCTCCGATCGGCATCCTCTCCGACCGCATCCGCCGCCGGCGGGCCATCCTGATCGTGGCGCTGCTGGCGGCGGGCGCCTGCTTGTGGATGGTGTCGATCGACGGCAGTTCCCTGCAGGCGCTCCTGGCGATCTTCGTCGTCGGCGGGCTCACGTTTCCCATGTACTCGCTGGCACTCACCCACATCAACGACCAGGTTCCTCATGGCGAGGCGGTCGATGTCAGCAGCGTCTACATCTTCTTCACCGGCACCGGTGCCGTGATCGGGCCCATCCTGGCCGCGGTGATGATCGACCTCATCGGCCCCAACGGGCTGTTCTGGTGCATCGCCGGGGTGAACGTGGCGATCGTTGCGTTCGCTCTCGTGCGCATCTCGGTGCGTGAGGGCGTGCCGGTCCACGAGCAGCTCTCGTACCTGTTCGTGCCGGCCCGCGCCGGGACGGTCATCCTCCAGGTCGCCCGCATGGCACGTCAGCCGGTCGACGCCGCCAAGGCGAAGGTCGACTCACTCCTCAACGGCGACTGATCCATGACCACGGCGGCGGCCTCGACCCGGGCCGTGGTCGCAGGCGTTCGCAGCCTGCTCCTGGCGGTGCTGCTGGTGATGCTCGGCAACGGGATGCTGCGGACGCTGCTCGGCATCCGGGCCGAGGCCTTGGGCTTCTCGACCAACGCCATCGGCATCGTCATGGCCGGCTACTACGCCGGGTTCCTCGTGGGTTCGTGGGCGGTACCGCGCCTCGTCATCAGAGTCGGGCACGTGCGGGTGTACGCCGCCCTGGCGTCGCTCGCCTCCACCGCCACGCTGCTCCACCTGCTGATCGTCTCGCCGCTCTCCTGGACGGCCATGCGGGTGCTCACCGGGTTCGCGCTGTCCGGCCTGTACATCATCGCCGAGAGCTGGTTGAACGACCGGGCGACCAACGAGTCGCGCGGCCGGCTGATGTCGGTGTACATGGTGGTGGTGATGGGCGGGGTGGCGGTGAGCCAGGCGCTGCTGACGGTGGCGGACCCGAGTGGCCCGCTGCTCTTCGTCCTGTCGTCGATCCTCGTCTCGGTGGCGGTGGTGCCGGTGGCCATCTCCGTCGCCCCGGCGCCGCACCTCGAGCGCCTCGAGCCGTTGCCGATCGGTGCGATCTGGCGGGCGGCGCCTGTCGGCATCGTGGGAGGACTGGGCCAGGGGATGGCCGTCGGCGCTTTGAGCGGATTGGGGGCCGTGTACGCCGCCCGGGTCGGGATGAGCGTGGGCCGTATCGCCCTCTTCGTCGGCCTGGCGGTGGTGGGATCGGTGGTCCTGCAGTGGCCGATCGGGCTGTTGTCCGACCGGATCCGCCGCCGTCGGGCCCTGGTCCTGGTGGCCACGGCCGCCGGGATCGCCTGTCTGTGGGCCACGGCCGCCGACCCCGACTCGCCGGCCATCATGGCTGCCTCGTTCCTGGTGGGCGGTTTCAGCTACCCGATCTACTCCCTGGCGCTGAGCCACATCAACGACGTGGCGCCCCAGGGCACGACCGTGGCGGTGAGCAGCCTGATGGTGCTGGTCACCGGGGTGGGCGCCATCCTCGGTCCGTTGGTGGCGGCGGTCGTCATGGAGGCGGTGGGCCCCACGGGACTGTTCTGGATGATGGGAGCGGTGCACGCCGGCATCGCCGGGTTCGCCGCCATCCGGGTGGCAGTCCGGCGCGGCCTCCCGGCGGCCGCCCAGCGAGCGTTCACCAACGTCCCGGCCTGGGCCTCCCGCATCGGTGTCGAGCGGCGCAACGGGCCTCGGTAGCCTCGGCCGCCGAATGGACCGCTACGACGTCATCATCATCGGCGGCGGCTCTGCCGGCTCGGCGCTCGCCAACCGGCTGAGCAGCGACCCCTCCACCTCGGTCCTCGTCGTCGAGGCAGGCCGTCCCGACTACCGCTGGGATGTCTTCATCCACATGCCGGCCGCTCTCACCTATCCGATCGGCTCTCGCTTCTACGACTGGCAGTACGAGTCGGAGCCAGAGCCGTTCATGGGCGGGAGGCGCATCTACCACGCCCGCGGCAAGGTGCTGGGCGGGTCCAGCTCGATCAACGGGATGATCTTCCAGCGCGGGAACCCCATGGACTTCGAGCGCTGGGCCCGGGAGCCGGGCATGGAGCATTGGGACTACGCCCATTGCCTGCCCTACTTCAAGCGCATGGAGACGACGCTGGCGGGAACCGACCAGTACCGGGGCGGGGAGGGCCCGCTCATCCTCGAGCGGGGCCCGGCCGCCAACCCCCTCTTCCAGGCGTTCTTCCAGGCCGGTGAGCAGGCCGGCATCCCGAACACGACCGATGTGAACGGCTACCGCCAGGAGGGCTTCGCCCCGTTCGACGCCAACCGCCACCGTGGTCGACGTCTCAGCGCCTCTCGGGCGTATCTCCATCCGGTCATGAAGCGACCCAATCTGACCGTCGCCACCCGGGCGCTCACGACTCGCATCCTCTTCGAGGGCCGCCGGGCGGTCGGCGTGGAGTACCGGCGCCGGGGAAGGACGAAGACCGCCGCCGGCGGCGAGATCATCCTCTGCGGCGGTGCCATCAACTCTCCCCAGCTCCTCATGCTCTCGGGGGTCGGACCGGCGGCCCACCTGGCGGAGCACGGCATCGAGACGGTCGCCGACCTCCCGGGCGTGGGACAGAACCTCCAGGACCATCTCGAGGTCTACATCCAGTACGCCTCGAAGCAGCCCGTCTCCATGCAGCCCTACCTCGCCAAGTGGCGGATGCCGATCATCGGCCTGCAGTGGCTGTTCCGGCGCGGGCCAGGCGCCACGAACCACTTCGAAGGCGGCGGCTTCCTCCGCAGCAACGACGAGGTCGAGTGGCCCAACCTCATGTTCCACTTCCTGCCGATCGCCATCCGCTACGACGGATCGGTCCCGGAGGGCGGGCACGGCTACCAGGTCCACATCGGCCCGATGTTCTCCGACGTGCGGGGATCGATCAGCCTTCGGTCGGCCGACCCCTTCGACAAGCCGGCATTGCGGTTCAACTACCTCTCCACGGAGAACGACCGGAGAGAATGGGTGGAAGCGATTCGCACGGCCCGCCACATCCTCAACCAGCCCGCCTTCGAGCCCTTCAACGACGGCGAGATCTCACCGGGGCCGGACGTCGAGACCGACGAGCAGATCCTGGAGTGGGTGGCGCGAGACGCGGAGACAGCATTGCACCCGTCCTGCACCCTGAAGATGGGCACCGACGAGATGGCCGTCGTGGATCCCTCCTCCATGAGGGTGCATGGCGTCGACGGCCTGCGAGTGGTGGATGCGTCGGTGATGCCGACCATCACCAACGGCAACATCTATGCGCCGGTGATGATGATCGCCGAGAAGGCCGCCGACATGATCCTCGGCAACGAGCCACTGCCGCCGGAGCACGTGGAGTGGTACCGGCATCGTCGGCCTTCGGGCGACGAGTACTGAGTACTGAGTACTCGGTAGCTGGTACCGGGCTCTCGTTGGGAACCGTGGACGCGTGTCCATCGTCGTAGCTACATGA
>JBPEXB010000418.1:0-8191 GCA_052032125.1 Acidimicrobiia bacterium | reverse complement strand
GAGTCCAACACCCCCGCAGGGGGAGGTGGCCTCGCCGGGAGGCGAGGGCGGAGGGGACTAGGCCTCCTGGTCGTCCCGGGCGGGCCATTCCTTGACGTGCAGGTCTCGCTGCGGGAACGGGATCGTGATGCCGTTCTCGCGGAAGCGCTTGAGGATCTCCATGTTCAACTCATGGACCACCGGATCGCGGTGGGCCGGCCGCTGGATCCACGCCAGCACCTGGAAGTCGAGGCTCGAGTCGCCGAACTGTGTGAACCAGACGATCGGCTCGGGGTGCTCCAACGTCATCGGATGGTCACGCGCCACGCCGTAGAGCACGTCGACGACCTTCTCGACATCGGACCCGTACGACACCCCGACGGTGGTGCGGATCCGGTATTGGTCTTGGGGGCCGCCCGCCTCGTTGATGATCTTGGTGGCGCCCATCACCCCGTTGGGAATCGAGATCTCCACGTCGTCGAGGGTGACGAGGCGGGTCGACCGCAGGCCGATCCTGGTCACCCGACCACGTTCACCCGTGTCGAGGATGATGAAGTCGCCGATCTGATACGGCCGGTCCGAGAGGATGGCGACGCCGGCGAACAGATTCGACAGCGTGTCTTGGGCGGCGAAGCTGAGCGCCAGGCCGATGATGCCCGCCGAGGCGATCAAGCCAGTGATGTTGATGTCCCAGATGATCAGGATCGAGTAGATCCCCACCAGGAACAGCACGACTGCGAGTGCATTGGCCAGCAGCGGTTCCGTGGTGGTCTGCACGAGCTCGAACCTGTCCTCGCGCTGGCTCATCGTCTCGAGCAACAGGCGGGTGAACCGCAGCCCGAACCAGATCCAGATCAGCACCAAGAGCGACTGGATGATCGTGACGGTGACGCGTTCGGGATCGGGGTCCAGGCCGAGGCGGTACGTGGCGATGAGCACGCCGATCAGCGAGACCGTGGCGAACACCGGTCGATGGAGGATCTCGATCAGGCGGTCGTCGAACTCGGTGTGGGACTTGCGGGTCGCTTGGCGGATCGACCCTGACAGCGCCCAGTCCACCAGCCTGGCCAGAATCGCGAACGCCACGATGATGACGGCCGCTTCCACCAGCGGGAAGCGCTCGAAGATGTCCCCGACGTTGGTGATCAGATCACGCATCGTCTCGTGACTGTAGGACCCCCGCTACGCCTCCGCACGGACGACGAGGTCGCCCCATCCGTAGACTCGGTGGGTGGTGACGAATGCGGCATCGGCCCAGGTCACGGACCCGCTGGTCCGCTACGTGCCTCGCGTGCTGGCCGAGTGGGACCGTCACGCACCCGGGGCACGGTGGCGCTCGATCGATGGCACGGTGGCCCTCTTCGACATCTCGGGCTTCACCACGCTGACCGAGCAGCTCTCGTTGCATGGCCGCATCGGCGCCGAGCAATTGACCGACCTGCTCGATGTCGTGTTCGGCGACATGATGCGCGCCGGGTACGAGCGGGGAGGCAGCCTCGTCAAGTTCGGTGGCGACGCCTTGCTGTTCCTGTTCACCGGGATCGACCATCACCTGCATGCGTGCAGCGCGGCTGTCGAGATGCGGTCCGCCCTGCGGCGTCACGCCCAGAGCAAGACCGTGGCAGGGAGAGCCGGGCTTCGGGTCTCGATCGGGATCCACTCCGGCGCGCTCGATCTCTTCAGGGTCGGCACGCTGCATCACGACCTGCTGCTGGCGGGGCCAGTGGCGTCCGAGGTGGTGCGAGTCGAGGCGGCCGCCGAGCCCGGTGAGATCCTCGTCAGCGATGAGGTGGCGGCGGCTCTGCCCGCCGGTTCGACGACGAACGTGGGAGGGGGCACGCGCCGGCTCCGATGGCGAACCGGCCGCCTCGATCCGCCGGGGTACCGACCGCGGCTGGTGACGACCGGACCCGCCATCACCGAGTCCGTGCCGGTGGGATTGCGGACCCATCTCGCGGCCGGCAAGCCCGAGCCTGATCACCGGCACGCAACCGTGGCGTTCGTCTCGTTCACGGGGGTGGACGAGCTGCTGAGCAGCGAGGGTCCAGCACGGTGTGCAGACGAGCTTCATCGGCTGGTCGACGCGATTCAGCGTGCAGCTGCCGACGAAGAGATCGTGTTCCTCAACAGCGATGTGATCGAGAACGGTGGCAAGGTGACCCTGACCGCCGGTGTTCCTTACCTTCAAGCGGACGACGAAGGGCGGATGCTCAGGACCGTGCGCAGCATCGCCGACACCCCGTCGGTGTTCGATGTGCGCATCGGGGTGCAGCACGGCCACATGTTCGCCGGCGACATCGGAACCGAGCATCGGGGGTCGTTCACCATCATGGGCGACCTGGTCAACGTGGCGGCGCGGTTCATGGGTCAGGCACGACCCGGGGGCGTGCTCGTCGACCCTTCGACTCTGGAGCGCTCGAGCACCCGCTTCGACGTGGAGGGGCCGTTCGTGCTCGACTTGAAGGGTCGGCGCGAGGAGGCGGTCGCCTACGAATTGGGGGCGCGCATCGGTCAGCGATCCCGTTCCTCGGGTCGCTTGCCGATGACGGGTCGGGACGTCGAGCTCGGAGTCGTCTCGTCGCTCCTCGCCGAGCACGGCACGCTCGTCGTCAAGGGCGACCGCGGCATGGGCAAGACGCGGCTCATCGGAGAGGCGCTCTCCGGGCGCGAACTCTCAGTGTTGGAGGTTCGAGGCGAACCGCACGCCACGGGGACACCGTATGGAGCGTTTTCCGCACCGCTGAGATCCTGGCTCGGTGTCGCAAGCGGAATCGACTTGGTCGAGCTCCTGGCGGTTGCCGCTCCCGATGCCGTGCCGCTGGCGCCGCTCGTCGCGGATGCGCTGGCGCTCGACGTCGATGCGACCCCCGAGGCTGACGCCGTCGAGCGGCGATTTCGCGGCCGCCGGGTTGCCGAGATCGTGAGCCGGCTGTTGCAGGACGCTCGCACCGCACCTGACGTGATCTGGATGGACGATCTCCACTGGATGGATGGGGCCTCCCTCGCTCTTGCGCTGAGCCTCGGCGAGGCGGATCAGCCCTGGTTTTCTGTGCTCGTCGCGCGCACCGAGTTCGATGTGCCACTGCTCGCCGGGGCAGAGCAACTCACGCTGTCCCGGCTGTCGGACGATGACGTCCTCCGCTTGATCGAGCATGCCACCGAGCACTCTCCTCTCCGGCCGGAGGTCGTTCGGCGCATCGTCGCCCGGGTCGAGGGAAACCCCTTCTATGTCGAGGAGATCGTGCGGCTGGCCCGTACCGGGGCCGACCTCGACGACGTGCCGGAGAACCTCGATGCCACCGTGGGCGCGCAGATCGACACGCTGCCGCCGCACGCCCGCCGCTTGGTCCGTCTGGCCTCGGTCCTCGGCAAGACGTTCGAGATGGAAGATCTCGTGGCGGTGGCGAACCAGCTGGGTCTGGACGTCGATGCCGACGACCTGGCGGCGGGGGCGCTGGCCGACGTCTTCGAGCGGGCCGGGCCCGGTCGGGTCGGATTCAGGCACGCGATCGTTCGTCGGGTCGCCTACGAGTCGCTCGCCTATCGAAGGCGTTCCGAAGTGCACCGAGCCGCGGCGGCCGTGTTGACGGACCGCCTGGACGACCCCCTCGGTCTGGCGTCGGTCTTGGCGGTGCATCACTTCGAGGGCGGTGAGATGGAGGCGGCGTGGCGCTTCGGACTCGAGGCCGCTCGCCAGGCGCAAGCGCGATACGCGAATGACGAAGCAGCCGACCACTACGAGCGAGCAATCGCGGCCGGCAAGGGGATCGCCACGCCGGAGGAGCTGGTGGAGGCGCTCATAGCCCTCGGCGACGTCGAAGAGCAGGCGGGCCGCTTCGATGATGCGAGGCACGCGTATCGAAGGGCCGAGCGGGTGGGTTCTGCGCCCGCGCAACGGGCCCACGCGCGCTACCGGCGGGCCGTGGCCGAGATGCGCACGGGCCGCTACACCGCTGCCTTGCGGTCCATCACCTCGGGCCTCGCGATGCTCGATGCATCGGCGGAGGTGGCTGTCCAGCGGGCCCGCCTCACATCCCTCCGAGCATCCGTGCGGATGGCACAGTGGCAACCCGCCGTCGCCGCCGCTGCCGCCCGTACGGCCCTGGATCTCGCGGTGGATGACGCCGACTCGCGGGCCCGGGCTCACCTGGTTCTGCATTGGGCGTCTGTGATGCTCGGCGAGGAAGGGCATGCCCACGGCCTCGAAGCTCTCGAGGTGTGGCGAGCTTCGGGCGACCTCGACGGAGTGGCCCACGCCGCCAACAGCCTTGGGGGCGAGGCCTATTTCGCTGGTGACTGGGACGAGGCAGTCCGCTGGTACCGCCAAGCGGAGGAGGCGTTTCGGGCGGCAGGCAACGATCATGGGGCGGCCGTCACGGAGAGCAACATCGGCGAGGTGCTCGTCGATCAGCATCGCTTCCACGAGGCCCACGACATGTTGCGCAGCGCCGTTCGGGTGCTCGTTGCCTCGGGCGAGGCGAACGACACGATGTTTGCGCAGGTCCAGTTGGCCCGTGCGCACGCCGGCCGCGGGGAGGTCGCACAAGCGATCGACCTGCTGGCCCATGTCCTGGACTCAGCGCTGAACGGTGAGGAGGCCTTTGCGGCGAGGGAGGCGGCTCGCCACCTGGCGGTCATCCAGGCGCGAGCCGGGTTGGCGATCGATGCACTCGAAACCATCGAGCGTTACGAGGCCAAGACGGCTGATCCACTGCCCGCAGACTGTGTGGCGGCGACCCGTGCATGGGCCCTGCTCGAGGCGGGAGACCGGGCGGGAGCGGCGCGGACGATCGAGCGGGGCCTCGTTGCGGTGCGATTGGAGGGGCTCGCCCACGAGGAGGCGACGCTGCTGAAACACGCCCAGAGCATGGCGCTCGACGTCGACGAGGCCGACCTCCGCCGGGCCGACCAGGTGCTGGCCGGCCTCGGCGTGGTCGGGTGATCTAACGGGGACGGAAGTTGGGGTCGTCTTCGCCGTAGACGTCCCACGTCGTCTGGAAGGTGACCGGTGACCCGCCGAGAGTGACCGACGTCGTCGACAGGATGCACCAGGTCTCGCCGGGCGGCAGCGGATCCGACGTCACGTTGCCGCCGGAATCGACGACGAGCGGCTCGTCGCACCACTGCATCAGGATGAATGTCCCATCGCCCTCCGGGTCGTACTCCAGCCCGTCGATGCTGAAGGGGGCGGTGCCGTCCTCGGGCAGGAAGGTCAACACACCGGAGTAGGCGGCCGGTTGCGTGTCGTCGTCGGGGTCGAACCGAACCTCCTCGACACCGTTGTCGAACACCGTCTCGAAGTCGTAGGGCTTCAGGAGGCACGTCGACCCGTCGGTGTTCTCGTACCGGGTGAAGGAGGCGAACGGTGTCGTCATCCCGTCTCCATCCGAGATCGTGTCACCGCAGTCGATCTGCCCGTCGTAGGTGCGCACGACCCGGAACAGCGTGTCGTTGGTCCCGAGGGTCGTGCCGAGTGGACCGGGCACAGTGAGGTCGGCGCCACCCTCGAGCGAGAATGCGGCGCTGGGCGTCGACTCCGACACGCGCATCTCGATGGTGTCGAAGGTGAATCCTTCGATGATCTTGCGCACGTTGTCGCGATCCTTCGAATCGGGTCCGCAGTCGCTCCCGATGCACACGACCGGATCAGGGCTGCCGACGAAGGACCCATCGAGATAGAGGTCGAACTCGATCGTCACGTCGAACTTGGCGCCAAGGTCGATCTCGGCGTAGTCGATGGCCATCTCGGCGAGGTCCGGCCCCAGCGAGATGCTGAGCCGTTCGGTGAGATCGTTGACCTGTCCGCAGGGCACCCCCTGCGACCCGTTGATACGCACTCCGATGGTGTCGTCCTTGAAGCCGACGTGGCCGGCGTTGGACGACAGCGCCATGACCGGGCCCGTCTCGTCGAGGCGGCATCCGTTGGTCGTGCTGATGTCCTGCTCGGCGCCGGGCGTGTATCCCGACGTCGCGTTGCCCGCGTCGAATCGGAAGTAGTCGCGGTCTGGCGCATGGTCGTTGTCGCCGAGATGGAGTCGGACCACCCCCTGCTCCAGCGTGACCTCACCGGTCTGGCCGAGGGCCAGGCTCGTGACCGCCATCGAGGCGGCCGCCAGTGCCGCGACGACGAGCGTCGTTGTACGAGTGCGCGTGATTGCACGCATGCTGGGCCTCCCATCGCTCCGGCCAAAAACCTAGCGACCTGGGAGTTCGGTACGCCGGTCCGATGGCCTCTATCTGAACGCGAACAGGATCGCTCGGTGAGAGAAGCTGCTCAGTTGCTCGCCGCTGGCGGGGTCGATCTCGTACACGACATCGTCGACGGCATTGTCGACCCAGAGGCTGCCGCTCCCCGCGTACACCCGCATCCGCCGGGGATCGGTGGGGGCGGGGCTACCCACCGAGAGGCGAGCCACCTCAGCGTTGGACGCCGGGTCGATCTGGATCAGTTCGCCGGCGCCCGCATCGACCACCCAGACCGAGCCGAACGCCACGAGGATGTCGAGCTGTAACCACGGGGCGCCGACCGGGATCTCGGCCTCGATGGTGCCGTCGGCGGCCACCCTGACGACCACCGTGTCGTCCTCGGCCCCATCCACCGTGGAGCCGGCCACCCACAGCGAGCCTTCTCCGTAGGCCATGACCCGGGTGTCGATCGGGAGCTCGACGGAGTTGGTCACCGTGACCGAGTCGGGATCGATGGCACTCACCGTGCTGTCCCAGTCCACACCGCTGTAGGACACCCACACCAGGCCGTCGCCCGCCGCGACGTCGTCGAAGAACAGTCCGTCCTCTGTCAGGAGGTCGGCCGTGACGGTGTGCGAGGTCGGGTCGATCTTCGAGAGGATGCCGTTGGGTGTCGACTGCGAGAGCGAGACCACCCACACGGTGCCGCCGTCGACCGCCAGCGACTGCGGACCCCAGAGGGCGATCCGGCCGAGCTCGTCGCCGCCGGCGTCGAAGTGGATGAGGGCGTCGTTCTGGCTGGCCCACGGTTCACCAGCGACCGTCCAGAGGAAGTTCGAGCTCTCGACCTCGGCGATGACCTCGACCGTCTCCGCCTCAGGGTCCAGCGCCAGGAGCTCGCGGTCGCGGTTGAACGCGAAGGCGATCGGCTCGCCGCTTGCGACCGCCGTGGTGGCACCGCTCTCGCCTCCCGTCTCGCCCTCCACCGGAGCGAAGGACGTCTCGACGGACTCACCGCCGCCACAGGCGCCGACGATCAACGCCACCGTCACGATCCAGACCCCTCGGCGCATGCCACCTCCTCCCCACGGCCGCCCTGGAGCCTACGGATCAGGGGGAGTAGATGGGTGGGTCGGTTGAGCACCGACCCACCCATCGTGGCGGAGTGGGCTCAGGCGGCGATGGTCCAGTCGAACCACCACTCGCGAGGCCCGGATTGGAGGCCATGGCCGATGTCGTCGGTGCAGTGCGAGACGATCCGCAACGTGTACGGCGCCTGCGGGCCAGCGATCGCCACCGGATAGATCGCCGGGTCGGCGGCCGGCAGGCGCGGGTCGGATGGATCCCAGCCCGGGAAGCGCTGGAAGGGATACGCCCCGCCCACGAGTGGGAAGTCCAACCGGAGCCTGAGCGTGGCGTTGCCCAGGGCATCGGTCCGGAATCCGTTCGGCTGATCGTCGTTGCCATTGCCCGATCCGGTCGCCGCCAGCAGGGCCGGCAGATCGGCGGAGTTGGCCAACGGCGTGGCGCCGCCATCGGTGAGCGGATTGGTCCCGAAGCTGTCGCCGCTCGAGTCGGTTCCCTTCAGCCGCAGCCACACGGTGAAGTAGGTGTCGGGACGCGCGTCGCGCACAGCGATCGCGACCTGGCTCCCATGCACGGACTGGCGAACGTGCAGTACCGCTCGCGCATCAGCCCATGTCTCGACCTCGGTGGCGCCGTCCACCTGACAATCCGTGACGACGCTGTGGCCGCTCGGTGACACCTCCTCGGCGCCTCGTCGCTCGAACCGCTCGGAGAAGGTCTGACCTCCTCCGTCGGCCCCAACGGGGACGGCCACCCCGACGATGAGGGCCAGCGTTGCGAGCACCGCCCACCCGCGCGTGTCGAACCATCGCATTGAGAGTCCCCTTTCCGGTCGAGCACGTCGCATCCCAAGATCACCCGACCTGGCGTCACCGTATGTCCCAGAACTTGGAAATCACTCAAACGCCATGTCGGAAAGGGGGTTGACTTTCAGGCTCTC
>JBPEXB010000417.1:0-13830 GCA_052032125.1 Acidimicrobiia bacterium | reverse complement strand
CGCAGGCGGATCGCTACCCGAGGCAAAGGTCACGGGACGACCTCGACCAGCTTCTCCTCGATCGAGTTCATCAGCCAGCGCCCGTCGAACAGGACGCCGCCGACAGCGGCGGCGAGCGAGTTCGCAAGCTGGGACCGGGCATCGCCTGCGGTCAACGGCGGCTCGAAGACGGCACCCAAGATCATGTCGCAGCTGGTGACGGTGTCGATCGCCAGCTGGCGGCCCCCTTCGACGAGCTCCCGCCCATTTCGGGCAGCGTTGTGCGTCCCCAGGACGATCCGCGAGAAGGCAGAATTCGGAGCGAACATCTTCCGTCGAAGCGTCATCGCACCAGCGCCCGTGATCTCCATCTGGACGACCTGCCACTCCGGTTCGACTGCTACTCCGACTTCGCTGGCCCACGCCGCGACGATCGACGGATCCGCTTCGCGGCAGAAGTAGGTCAGCTGGGGAACTCCCTTCAGGCTCATCGGGGCAGCCCCGTGCCTGCCCTACCACCGCTGTGGCCCGTCAATCGATGGAGGTTTCTGTCGACGAGCTGCAGCCGAACCATGTCCTGGTGATGGTGCCAGGTGTAGCCCGGAATCCGGTCGCTACCGGTGCGTACCGCTAGACGCTGCTGCGCTGTGAACTGCCGGTACAGCCTCGGATTCGCGTCCAAGACCGACCGAAGGTCCCTCGTCGCCGCACTCATCTGACGGAAATCAGACGCATCCACCAACGAGCCCGGGATACGGAAGTCATGCGCCGAATCGAAGACCGGGAAACCATCCCGCATCTCGACGCCCGACACCGAGTGACGCGTCGAGACCGGAGCATTAGGGACTGCCCTACTTGGGGCAACACGCTGCACCTCCGGGCCCGAAGAGACGCGACGAACCCGACTGACGTCACCAGCCGGGTCGGATGTGTTGGTCGGGGCGTCGTAGAGGTAGCCGGCCGAGGGGGGAGGCGGCGGACGCGCGAGATCCGGTCGGTAGTCGTAGGTGAACTTGCCCGCTACCAGAGACGGGCTGGCGCCATGAACGGAGGCCGAACCATCCCATGCGTCGATGTCGTTAGTCGGCAGGGACCAGCCGTCGTCCGGCATCGATGTCTGGTGCTCGGCGATGCTGACGTGAACAGCGGCGACGCTGGCAGAGGCAGGGATTGCGCTCGTCCCGGATGTGAAACCGCCGAGTGCAAGGACGGCGATCAGCCACGCCAGACGAATCAACCGCTGCCGTGGCAGTCGCGTATTCGCCTGCAACTCAACGAGGTTGGCCACCGGACTCGCGCAGTCGCTTGCGTGCTTCGAACAGCTGACGTCGATCTCGTGCGGAGAGCGCGTCATCTTCAAGAAGGACCCATCGGTCGACGGCGTCCTGCCATCGTTCTTCGGTGAACGCCCGGCGTGCCATCTCTAAGTCGGCCATGCGTCGATCCTCGAGGTAGCGGGACTCGGCCTCATCGTCCTGCTGAGCGATCTGAGCTTCCAGATCCTCCGCTTCAACAAGCTGCAAGGCGACTGGCAGGACTTCTGCCTCAACCTTGCGCAGAACCTCCGCCAACTCGGCGTCATCGCTGAACGTCCACGCGGTGTATCTGAGTGCCGGACTCGACTTCGGCAGGAGCCGCCAGAGACCAACCAGGCGATCGGAGGCGTCGACTCTGCGACCAAGGTCGATGTACACACGTCCGGGTGCGTCCTCCGGCATGTGTGCGATCGAGACCAACAAAGCGTCGTTCTCGTAGGTCACCCGGACGCAAGATGTAGTGGAGATCGCGAACCCCGCGTCCGCGAGCTTCCTCCCCAACTCACGCTCGACCGACTCGGCGAATCCGCGCTCGACGGGCATCAGTTGCGTCCGATCGTCTTGAAGACTTCGAGCGGCGACACGATGTCGTACGGGATGCCACGTTCGTTGAGACGCAAGAGTTCGGAGCGAGTTAGATCGAAGCGAGCACGAATGTCTGGTGGTCGCAGGGGGTCCTGTCCGATGTACCGGAAGCTGTCGCCTTCCCGGATCCGGGCTCGGAGCATCCCGTCATTCAGCCGGTAGCGCTGACGGGGTGTCATCGCGGCCCACTCGTCGGCTGTTGCACCGAACCCGAGCGTCCTTGAACCCGTCGCATCGGCGAAGGGCATGACGCGTTCCGTCATGTTCTCGCCGAGGATCGTCGTCTGTCGTGCTGATTGTGGGGCGTCCGCTAGTTGGCGGAGAGCAGTCGCAACGTCCGTGGCATTGTCAGCGGCGCGTCCGGCGCGGATCCCTGTGGACGAGCCGCCAGACGCGAATGCCGCGGCGGCTTCGGGGATCAGGGTTCCGACGCAGTGTGCGACGCCGTTGGCGACGCAGTCGTCCCAGTTGACGACGGACTTAGCGAGCTCCTTCGTCGTGGAGATTGGGTCGTCGATCAACGCTTGTCCGAGCGCTGTCTGGAGGTCGAAAATTGACTTGCCCTCGCAAGGACCTGCTCCGGGGAGTGGAAGCATCATTGGCGAGCACGCCGTCATGACCGCTACGTCTGGGGCGGTCTCGGTCACTAGCGCATAGACGGAGTCGAACGCGCCGTCGAGCGCGGAGCCCAGGGAAGAACCTCCCCATCCGGCCGCTCGGCTGAGCTGATCTTCGCCGTCGTCGCATCCGGCGCCCACTCCGAAGATGCACAACTCGTTGCGGTCTTGGTCTCCGCTACAACCAAGTCCTTTACCCATGAAGCAGACGCCGTGGCCCGATGGATCCCAAGCGTTAATGGGGTCGCCGTTGACGTAGGTGTAGCGGTTGCTGGTGAGCGGGTCAGTGCCGATGGACAGGTCGGTGAGCGGGGCTCCGGGGCGGGCGGTGTCGGGGGTGGTCCAGGTGGCGGAGGTGGGGTCGTAGTGGCGGGTGCCGTAGTGGTAGGTGCCGTCGACGGCGTCTTGTTGTCCGCCGCGGTACCAGATCCGGTTCGTGGTTTCGTTGTCTTCGCAGGCGGCCGCGACCGGATTTCCGTTGGTGTCGGTGAGGTCGGCGTGGGTGTTGCCGAAGGGGTCGTAGAAGCGGGCGCAGATGCTGGTGCCGGTGGTGCTGGTGAGGTCGGTGGTGTTGCCGTGCCCGTCGGTGTTGAGCACGTGGCGGCCGTGGCTGGTGGCGCCGGGCCCGGCGGCTTGGTGGTCGAGGAGGCGGCGGTCGAGTTCGTAGACGCTCGTGTCGACGATGCCGTCGTCGTGTTTGTGGGTGATGGTGCGGGCGAGTTGGTCGTCGAGGCTGTAGATGCGCAGGTCCTCGATCCCGGTGGTGAGCCCGAACGTGTCCCCGGCCGCGGTCCACCCGGATGCCAGCACGGCGGCCAGGTCGGTGGTGTCGTCGTCGTTGGTGAGTTGGACGATTTGTCGGCCGAGGGGGTCGTGCAGGTAGGCGGTGTAGTTGCCGTCGTCGTCGGGGTCGGCGTTGGGGTCGACGCAGCCGTCGGGGCTGGTGCTGGTGATGCCGGTGGTGCGGTTGAGGAAGTCGTAGGTGTAGACGCAGTCGTCCAGATCTGAGCTGGCGCCGGTGCCGGTTTGGTTGACGAGGAATGGGTGTTCCCGCCGTCCGGCGGTGTCGTAGGGGAAGTCACCGGCCAGGGTTCCCCCGGTCTTGGTGACGGTCTGGGTGTTCATGGTGTTGTCGGGCCGGTACGTGGTGGTGGTGTCGGCGTCCGGGGTGTCGACCAGGGTTCGGTTGTTGTTCCCGTCGTAGTCGTACAGGTTGACGCCGTCGCCGGTCACCCGGCCGGGGGCGTCGTAGACGTAGCTTTGGGCGGGGTTGATGGCGAAGCCGCTGGGGGTGTGGGACAGGGTTCGGCCTTGGGCGTCGAGGCTGTAGGTGTGGCTGCCTGAGGGTGTGGTCGTGGTCTCGACGGTGCCGTCGCCGCGGTAGGTGCGGGACTCGGTGGCAGTGCCGACGGTGGCCGTGTCGAGTTGGCCGGTGTCGGTCCACGTGTAGCTGGCGGTCTGGGTTGTGGTGTCGAGGAGGGTGGCCACCGCCCCTGACGGTACCGAACCTGCCCCGGTGTAGGACCGGGCCGTCGACGTGGTCTGGCCGGCATGGGCGACCGTGGTCGTGGCGACCTCGCCGTCGGGCCGGTGCGTCGCGGCCACGGTCGAATACGTCTCGGCGTCGATGCGAGTGGTCTGGCTGGACTGGGCACCGGAGCGGTTCCAGGCGAAGTCCATGGCGACGTCGACGGGGCCGACGGTGTCGAGGGCGGTGGCCAGGGTGCCGTCGAGGTTGTGGACATAGGAGATCCGCTCGCTGGGCGCAGCTTGGTTGAACTCGGCGGCCAGCCACCACCCGGCCGCCTGGTACTGGTAGCGGGCATGCCGGCCGGTCGATCCGTCGGTGGCGACGTGTTCGCTGGTCTTGTTACCGGCGGGGTCGTAGCCGAAGGTCGTGGTCCGTTCACTGGACCGGGTGCCGTTGAGGGCTTCGGCGGTGGTGGCGAGCAGGTTGTCGTCGGTGAACGTCTGCACCAGGTGGGTGCCGCCGGTGTTCTCGGGCTGCACGACGCTGGTGGCGTTGCCGTTGCGGTCATAGCTGTAGCTGGTGGTGAGCCCGCCGGTGGCGGTCGTGCGGGTGAGTCCGTCGGAGAAGAACGTCGTGTCGGTGACCACGTTCGGGGTCCCGGTCTCGGTGACGGTCACGGTGCGGCCGGCGAGGTCGAAGGCTCGGCTGGTCGAGGTGACGGTCCCGCCGGCATCGGCGCCGGTGGTGGCGGTGGCGAGCCCGTCGACGCTGTAGCTGATCGTCTGGGTCCACGGGTCGCCATCGGCGCCGGGTGTTTGGTGTTCGACGACCCGGCCGGCACCGTCATAGCGCGAGGTCGTGGTGATGGTGCCGGTGCCGTCGGGGGCCGTGGCCGTGGTGCCGATGACGAGGCGGTCGAGGTTGTAGGTGTAGGCGAGGGTCTTCGCGCCGGGGGTGTCGACGGTATCGGGGTTGCCGGCGTCGTCGACGGCGATCTCGGTGGCGCACAGCGTCTCGCCGCCGTAGACGAACCGGCCCTGCGCCGACTGCGCCGGCGCCGCCGGTGTCGGGGTGGGGCAGGTGGTGTCGGCGGTGGCGGGGTCTTGGGTGGTCCAGGTGCGGATGGGGTAGCCGCGTTCGTCGTGGTCGGTGCGGGTCAGCCACGCCCGATCCGGGGCGGCGACCGTGCCGGACTGGAAGGCGCGGGGGGCGAGGATGGCGATGCGGTTGCCGTCGGGGTCGTAGCCGTAGTCGGTGCGCACGTTCACGACCGCAGCCCCCGGACCTGTTGCCTCCTGTGGGGTGAGGGTGGCGAAGCCGGTGGTGGCCTGGGCGGCCTCGATCATGGTCGTAGCCCGGTTGGTTTCGTCCCACACGTATCCGGTCACGGCGACTTGTTCGCCGTTGACGTTGATGGCGCCGAGCGTGTCGGAGGAGGCGGGGGTGAGGACCGCGGTTGTGTTTCCAGACGGGTCGTAGATCCAGCGGGTCGTGTTGGAGACGCCGGGGTTGCGGGGGACGGTTTGGCTGGTCTTGCGGCCCAGCGCGTCATACCCGAACGTGGTCGTTGCGCCTTCGGGGTCGGTGGCCGAGATGAGCTGGCCGGCGGTGTCGTAGCCGGTGGCCGTGGTGATCGTCGTCCGCTCCGTGCCCGTGCTGTTGCCTCCGGCGTCGACGGGGGTGCGGTCATAGCGGGTCGCAACGGCGCGGCCAGCCGTGTCGTAGTCGGTGACCGTCACGCCCGGATCCAGCGGTCCGGTCGTGTAGGCGGCGCAGGCCTGTTGGGCGGCCCAGCCCTGGGCGCAGTCGACGGTCTGGTTGCCGTCGAGGTCGTAGGCGGCACCGGTGGTGGCGGTTCCGGCGGCGGTGGGCCAGGCCGAGCCGGTCTGGCGGCCGAATCGGTCGAAGGTGTTGGTCGTGACCAACGCGGTGGTGCCGGATGGTTCGGTGACGGTGAGCGGTTCGCCGAACGAGCTCAACCCGGTTGTGGTCTCGCACACCTCGGGGGTGCCGGTTGCGTCGAGGAGGGTGAGGTCGTTGCTGGTGGCGGCGCGGCAGCCCGGGTCGATGCCGTCGCTGGTGTCCGCGGCGCGGGTCCAGATCGTGTTGGTGGCGCGGCCGGCGCCGTCGTAGACGGTGGCGGTGCGCCGCCCGTTCGCCTCGACGACCAGGGTCGGGTTGCCGTTGTCGTCGAACCGTGTCTCGGTGACGTCGCTTGTCGGGTCGGTGACGGTGGTGGCGCGGTCGCGGGCATCGAACACGGTCGTGGTCGCGTTGCCTCGAGGGCTGGTGACGGTCGTGGGGTTGCCATGCCGGTCTCGGGTGGTGGTTGTTGTAGCGCCACCGTTGCCGAGGTCGTCAGCTGTCTCGGGGAGAACGGTTCGGTTGTCCCACCGCCATGGGCCGTTCGCGCTCTCGCCCGTGTCGAAGGTGATCTGTGTGCCGTCGGCCGGGCTGGTGAGGGGATTGCCTGTCGTGCGGACCCAGGCGTTGCGATCCCAGATGCCGGTGACGTTCGAGGCTTCGTCATAGTCGAAGGTGACCCGGTTGCCATGGGCGTCTTCGACATGTGTGAGCCAGCCTGCATCGGAGGCTGCGATGCCACCGTCGGTGTCCGGGGCGTAGTGATAGACGACGGTCCCGTTGTCCGGGTGCGCTGTCGTTGGGGTGCGGGTCGAGGTCATCTGCCCGCGAGCGTTGTACTCATTGATCGTCGTTCGATCTTCCGGCCCATCGGAGCTACAGGAGAGGCCGGAGTTTCCCGATCCACACGTTCCGCCGGTACCAACGGAGCCGATCGGCTCGGTGGCTGTGGCGTCCACCTCGTAGGTGGTGAGGTGATCGGCCCAAGATGTAGCTGTGTTCCCGCGTGGGCTGAGCGTGGCGGTGAGGTCAGTGACGCTGAAGAGG
Source organism: Acidimicrobiia bacterium (assembly GCA_052032125.1). GTDB lineage: Bacteria > Actinomycetota > Acidimicrobiia > Spongiisociales > Spongiisociaceae > JBPEXB01. Next base: position 6,952 of record JBPEXB010000417.1, on the reverse strand, counting down.
CGGTCGGGCCGTGTGCTTGCGACGATGTCGCCGTTGCCGACGATTGCGTCCTCGGAGATCGACGGGTCGCCGTCGGGTTGGTAGTTGATGGTGCGATAGGCGCTGGTGGTGACTGCGTCGCCACCTGTGCTCGTATCGCCGTGGCTGGTGGTGCGAATGACGTTGCCTTCGGCGTTGTAGTGCATCGACGTGCGCCGGTCTCCACCGCTGTTGTCGCCGACGTCCACTCGGATGCTTGCGCACAGGTTGTTGTCACGGTCGGTGTCGTTGGCGGGAAGTTCGCAGGTCGATCCGGTGTTGTCCCACTCGAATCGGGTCTGGCGCAGAGGCGTCGAGTCCAGGCCGCCGGCCGGCGCGTCGGTTATCTGGCTGACTCGACCGTGGGCGTCGATTCCGGAGTAGCGGGTGGCTTGTGCGCCGCGGGCGACGTCGCTGTACGCATCGGTGTAGGTGATCGAGGTGGAGGGCGGCGTTTCCGTGCCGTCACCGGACTCGGTCAGCGCGACAACCCGGCCGGCGGCGTCGTACCCGACCGTGATCGGCGTCAGGTTCTCGTCGAGGACGCGGGGAGTGTCGATCTCGCACAGGATCCCGGCGGGTCCGCAGTCGGTGATGCTGTCGTCGTATCGGTAGCCCCACTGTTCGAGCAGGTCGCCGGGATCGAGGCTGAGCGGGGTTGAGTCGGAGTCGTAGACGGCGACATTGGTGAGCTTGCCACCAGTCTTGGTGTAGGCGACGTGACGACCCGCCGGGTCAGTGGCGATGACTGAGTCTCCGTTCTCGGTAAATGACAAGGACCGACAACCCGGCGAGGCCGGTTCGCAGTCGTCGACGCCGGGCTCGTAGACGTCGGTGAGTGTTCCGGACAGGTCGTAGCGGTAGGCGAGTTCGTTACCGGCACCGTCGCGGAGCGAAAGGAGACGACCGTCGAACCCGAATGTCTGGGCGACTCTGTCGGGGCGCACCGTGGTGTAGCCGACTGCGATCGCACCCTTCGGACCGGGCGGGTCGTCGACGAGGTCACCACACGCCGAGTTCGGTGCTTGGCCACCCTCGATCAGGTCGACGAGGACGTAGCGCCACATCGCCACATGCACACCCGCAGGCGGCTCGTAGCGAGAGTCCACACACAGTGCCAAGTCGTTCCCGAAGTCAAAGTCGTCGACCTCGAGATCGACGATGGGGTCGGAGAGCAACTCGGCCAGATCAAGTTCAGCGAGCTCCCCAACCGGGTCATCGACAAGGCCGCCGAGAACGTCGAGGACTCCGGAGAGTCCGTCCGCGCTGACCGCCAGGGGTCCGGCCTGAGCGTCGATCGCCTCGGGCGTGTATGCGTGTCGGGTGCCGTCACGATCGATCATCGTCAATCCCGACACCTTGGACAGGTCGACGTCGGTTGGATCTGTCGGCAACCCGGTGAGGCCGACGCCAGCGATGCCACCGAGCCCGGTGAGATCACCGAGGTCGGTGAGGTTGAGATGCCAACCCTCGCCGATGTCGAACCCGAACAGGTCCGGCAGAAGGCTGCCGGGGTCTTGGCTGTTGTAGGTGCGGCGGAGAATGAAAGCCAGGTCACCGGCGGCCTGGATTGGCGGAATGTCGTCGTGTTGCACGACGAGGTTGCCAGTGGCGACGTTCACCGATGCTCCAGCGCCGGGTCCAATGTTTCGATCAACGAAGGTCCACCACGGTTCGTATCCAAGTGCGAGGTCGCGGCCGTCGACACCGGGGGCGATGTCGACCCGGAAATGCGCGGTCTCCGACGGCACACCTGTTGTTCCCACGGCGCGGACGTGGAGCCACCGTGTCCCGGGGCCCGGATTGGTCGCAGTGAACGTCTCGTCCGCCTGGAGCGCTGGAGAGGCGGTCGATGCGAACGTGTGGTTGGGCTGGTCGGTGAACGCGACCTGATAGCCGTCGATGACAGAGTCGTCCTCTTCGACGGTCCAGGTGGCGACGAAGTCATTGCCCTCGGGATAACTCGTCGTCGGATCGGGATGGCTGGTCGAGGTGACGACTGGGGTTGGTCGGCAGTAGTAGCCGTGAACGTCATAGAACAGCGCGTGGGTGCCGGTGTGACTGTAGATCTGGAAACCGGTCGGACCGTTGCCGTAGCGCCCCACGGTGGAGTGCAATCCAACGGAGTGCATGGGCCGATCGTCGGCGTCGTAGCTTTCGTGGTTGTCCCACACGTCGAACGCGGTTCCCGAGAACTCACCGCCATTGGGCCACGAAGACAGGTAGTTGAAGTAGGTGCCGGTAGCTGGGAAGACATGGACGGTGCCGTCGACTGCGGACACACCGGTAGCGGGAAGGCCGTGTGCTTCACCGATCGGCACTGCGATGGTCTCGGCTGACTCGATGACCTCCCAGTTCAGAATCCGGCGACTTCCTTCAGGTACCGGGTGGTACTCGCTGCCGGATGCGGAGTACCAGCCGTAGACGTCGACGAGGACGAACGCTTCGAGTTCGTCATCGAAGGACGACGACTTGGCCAGGTTGATCTCGAACGTTCCGGCAGTGGATACCGGTACCGTCGCCTGAACAGCTCTGCTCTCGCCGTTGGCAGTGGCCTCCCAGATGGGCATGATGTCCCGTAGATCCTCGATCGTTGGGCCGACTTGCAGGTCGCCGTTCGCGTTTGGACTGACGACGTGGATCGATGCGACCACCGCTCCGACATCACTGTCGGGAATCCCCGTTGGGTTTCCGAAGGAGTCTGTGGGGTCAATCGTGATCGACGGGTCCGGTCCGCCACCTGCCCAAACCGAGGAGTAGACGCGGCCGCTATCGGTGAGCGGCGTGTAGCCCAGGCCGTCGTTTTCCACGTAGTAGCCAGCGACGCTGACCCGGATGTGTGCTGAGCCAAGCACGTCAAAGAGCAGCCTTCCGGGCACTTCGTCGTACTCGCCGAGGCCGACCACGAACGACGTAGCACCGATGTCTTGCGTGCGCGATCCGAACAGCACCTGTCCAGCGCCCGCCGGCGCAGGTTGGTCGCCGGGGTAGAAGTAGACCCATCCGGCACCGTCGGTGTGCCACGCGTCCTGGACCTCGACGTTGAGTCGGACTGCGGCCGCGTCCGAGGGCACAGCCCCGTTGCCGCTGAACGTCATCAGACCGGTCTCGTTCGTGTAGTAGCCGCTCCCAGCGCTGACGGGGGCGTCGAACGGAACATAGGAACTGTCTGCGAGCGAGGAGCACGCTGCCTGGGATTGGACTGCGTAGTGCGCCGTTCGTCCCGGAGTTCCATCGCCGGCGATCGGTCGGACGTGCACGAAGTGGCGTCCGGGGTCAACAGTCGTATCAAGGGTGGTGGCTGTATGTGTGACGACAGGGTCTGGTTCATAGAACGCGCTGTCGTTGACCGCCACCGCGTACCCGGCGATTCCAGACGCGCCTGGTGCTGTGGTCGACTCCGTCCACGACAGGTGCAGTTCCTCGCCCGAAACCCATGCATCCGAATCTGGGTGCGACCCCGACGTGATAGAGGTCGGGGTCGGAAGATCTCGGTCGCAGAAGTACCCGATGGCGTCGACGTAGACGTCCACCGTCTCCCCCGACTCATAGCTCCAATAGTTGTCGGTTCCCCACGTCAGCTGGATCGATCCGTCGGAACCGACCGCGACCGGCGCTACGAATGACTCCCAAGTGTTGTCATCGGCGCCACTCCATGTCTGATGATCTGCGATGGGCGCTTGCGTTCCCGTCGGCCACGCCCGGATCACACCGGTGCTGAGACTGGTCGCTTCGCCCCCGGCACCATCTCTGCCCGGGTTGACGTGAACGGCGAGGAGCACGGCGCTCACGCCGAACGTCGGTATCGACCCGACGCCGGCGACCTGAACATCGTTGTCATCATGGTCGAGCAGCTCCACGTTCGACAGCAACCGCTCGCCGTTGTCTGCGATCGGAACGTAGGTCGAGCTCCCAGCCGAGAACCAACCGTCGATCGACACCTCGATGGTCCCGTTGACCGGCTCGTCAGTGGCGTCCCGAAGCTGGAGCACGAAGTGCGATTCGGCATCGACCGGAACCGGCACTGTCACATGCTGCTGCCCAGACCCTGGGCCGGGGATCTCTCCAACCTTCGACAAAGCCCCAGCATTTTGGCCGACCAACAGCCTTGTCCCAGCTGGGGCCGAGTACCCGATCGTCGCGTACACTGCCGACACGTCAGCGTCGGGTACGCCGGAGTCGTAGCCGGTCGAATCCACCAACACGTCTGACGTGGCCCCCGATTGTGGGACCCCGATCCCGTAGCTCGTGCGGACCACCGTCCGGTGATCCACTGCTCGGAATCCGTCGCCTTCGTGGCCAGCATCGAAGTATCCGGCAACCACGACCTGGATGTCAGCCGCGGTCGAGAACACCCAGCTGATCGTCCCGCCCGAGTCCGGTGCCACGACCACCACGAACTCGTTGCCACTGTCGTCGCCGTCATAGGTGAACGACGCAGTCCCCATGTTCGTGGTCGTCGAGAAAGCCGACCAGCCCGCGTTGGACGGGTCAACCGACACCTGCAGAACAACCGCCTCGGCATCGTCGGGAACGCCCAGCCCCGGGCCACCTGTCGACGCATCACCCGTGACTCGATGCGTTGCCCATGACCACGCCACCGCCGGCCCGTCAAACAAGGCCGAGTCAGCCGGAACGGGCGAGTACGCAGACGTCTCGCCTTCCGAGCCACACCAGTCGCCGTTCGATGCCGCCGCAGCAGAGTATGGCGCAAGCGGCATCGGAACGACCCCCAGTACTCCACTGAACACCGCAAGGACGGTTCCCGCCGTCACCAGACGGCACAAAGCAGAGCGAATCCTCACGAGTCCAGCCTCCCCAGCATCATGCGACCGGCTCGTCCCGCCGCCATAGGACTCCCTGGACTGTCGCATCAGCCCAGATCTGCCACAATCGCCCATCTGAGCCATTTCCGAGGGGAGACACCGGTTGACTTACCAACCCAATGGACTAGTCCACCTCGTCCTCGCAGCCCTCGTGACAGCGAGCGCCGCCTGCACCGACGACCCCGAAGATCCGCCTACGTCGACGACATCGACGCAGGCGTCCTCGGAGCCAGCCGCGGGGGCAACGATCGAGACGATCGAGACCCCACGAGGCATCGCCACGATCGACCTCAACGGCGACACCTACACCGCCACGATCAACAACTGCGTCATCGATCCGACTGACGGCTCCGTCGATATCCTCGGCACCGGGTCCACCGAGGCCGGACCGATCCGAGTCGAATACGGAGTCGCCACCGGCCAACAGCTCGGACTGTTCATCGACGTCCAATCCGCCGTCGACCCCGGGACAAGCACATGGATCGGCAGTCCCGACTTCATGGTCACCGAGAACCGAGCAGTCGCTGACGCATTTACGATGACCGAATCGAACTCGAACGAATCCGCATCCGCCACTGCCACCATCGAATGCGACAGCCCATGAGCCCCACACGGGTGCACGAACCCGGCAGCGCCGCCGCATCCTGAAGCCCATCCGACGTGCCAGGACGAGGCAGCGGCCGCTGACCATCTGCAGCAGCAACGCCCCAAGGCCTGCTTGGTTGCGACTTGCATATGGCAGCTCTGATTCGGTCGGGCAGGCAAGTTGTTGGTCATGGTCAATCCGGCGATCCGCGGTTCGAGGTGAACGACAGCGGCCGTGCACCATCACGCCCAGATTGAGCACCTTGGCGATACTCAGTGACGCACACTGGCACGCGGATCGCAAAGGTCCGATTCCCATGCGGCGAAGCACGGGAGGAACACGGCACCCTTCCGGGACCGGCGTCCGTCACGGAACGTAGTCCTCGGCGACGGCCGTCGATCCCGCGAGCATCCCGCGTGCGCTGCGGGTCGCCAAGTGTCGCCACGTGTCGTCCACCCCGTCTGACCTGGACGTATACGGACCAGTGGACATGGGCGAACACCAGCGAACACGGCACGAGCCAGCTGAAAAGCGGTAGGTCACCGGATCGACGCCGGTCCCGACCACCATCGAAACCACCAGGTCAGCGACCATTTCCCGGTCGCTGACCTGGTCTCGTCTCGGGCCTCGATTCGGCTCCATCCCGCGACGATCTTGCGGACGGATTCCACAGGGTTGTCCACCGTCGGAGAATCTCACGCGGAGTGACCGCCGGTCCCGAACTGCCCGCTCGATCGAGCGGTGCCGCTGGCTGCCCCGGTGGTCAGCGGGAGAGGTCGATCTCGACGCCGATCAGTTCGACGGACTCATCGGCCATGCGGCACGCCCTCGACGGCTTCGGGCAGCTCGTCGAAGCGGGTGGCGAACGCCTCGACGATTGCCGGGAGCTCCACGACGAGGAAGTCCGTCGCCGACGGCTCACCGCTCGGGCCACGTGACGTTCCGAGCCGCTGGTCGAGCTGGTCGAAGAACGCCTGGCTGGTCCGGACGATTCGCCGGGTCATGCGGGCGGAAGGTCGATGCCCCGCTCTACGAGTAGCTCGCGCCCACGGCGGCGAGCCCTTTCGACGAAGGCAGGGTCGACCTCGGAGAGATCGCTGACGATCGACTCGGCAGCGATGCGTTGGCGCTCGGCGAGCGGCAGCTTGTCGAGTTCCTCGGCCAACTGCACCGGCGCACGCTTCTCCATGCCCTGAAGGCTACCGGCCAGCCGCGCTCTCCTCATGGCTGCCGCGGTCGATGGGCACGACGTCGGCCCCTTGGACCAGACCGGCCGCCTCGGCCTTGTCGTCGAGTCGGGTGGCGACCGACTCGGCCCGACGGGTCTGGCCTGGTCCGCGTTCGGGGTCAGCCCTGCGGTAGCGGCTCGGCGGCGGCGGCTTCGTCGCGGAGACGTGCCCGCCGGGCGAGGGCCAATCCGCCGAACACCACGGCGCACACGACCAAGGCGGCGACGACCGCCCGTCTGGTCCGCCGGCGCTCCTCCGCCGGGTTGTCCTGGTGGCGCGCGAGCGAGTCGAGC
>JBPEXB010000416.1:0-1735 GCA_052032125.1 Acidimicrobiia bacterium | reverse complement strand
CCCAGCGGAACTCGCCCTCCGTGACGACCGGCAGGATGCGGTCGGCGTCCTTGTGCTCGAGCCAGTAGTCGATCTCGCGGTTGACCCACTCGGACTCGGCGGCCTCCGGCGACAGCAGGAGCACGAACCAGGCGGAAGCGTCGAGCGCGTTCGTGATGGAGGACCACAGGTGCGGGTTGGCGGAGAGAGAGCTCTCATCCCGAAACACCCTGATCGCCCGACGCTTCCACCAGGCCTTCGCAAACCGCTGCAACGCCGACTGCAACCGGGGCGCCAACAGGCCGTCGGCGGCGTGGGAGTAGGAGATGAAGGCGTCGTAGGCCAGACCTACCTGATCGGCGTCCCGTACCCGGTCGTCGATCGCCATCGATCCCTCCGCCTGTCGAACCTACTCATGGCAGAAGGTGGCAGGGACGGCTTTCACCCTGATTACAGGTCCGATATCTCAGCCACGCCCCCGGATCTCCTCCAGCGTCGGGCACGGATCGATGCGGTAGCGAGCGCACTCCTCCTCCGTGAAGGACCGGTGCAGGCTGCGGCGCGCCGAGTCGACCAAGGCGGCCGGGTCGAGCGGGATCCCCAACCACTTCCCATCCCATGTGCCGACGACCACCGTGTCCTCGGTCAGCCAGTGGATGTCTGACACACCCTCGATCGGAATGCTGAGTACGGCCTCGGCCGTGGCCACGTCGAAGAACGTCAGCGTGTCGGTGGTGCTCACGGCGAGGACGGTGTCGTCGGGCGAGAACGCCAGTCCTCGCAGGCGATCCCCATCGAATCGCAGCTCGGTCAGCTCCCACGAGTCGAGGTCGATCAACTCGACGATGTCGGTGCCTCCTCGCCAGATCGCGAGGCGATCGAGTCCGTGTGCGACCTCCGAAGGGCCGCCCTGGTTCTTGTTGCGGAACAGGATCTCGCCGGTGCCCCGTTCGAACGCGACGAACTCGGTCTGGGTCCAGCCGAGAAACCAGTCGGAACTCGTTGCGGCCACCCCAAAGCTGGCCCCGTAGACGGACTCCGTCGACACCACCGCGCCGCTGTCCGGATCGAAGACCGTCAACTCGTCGTAGGGGATCTTCGAGCCGATGACCTCGGTGCCGTCGATCGTGATCCATAGGAACCAACCCTCACCGGGCTCGCCGGTGTCGATGCAGACGCCTTCGGCCTCCTCGCAGCCGACGAGATGGGTCGCTTCACCGCTGGCGGGGTCGTACACAGCCCATACGCCCGGGCCGTCACGAATCAGAAACCGGCCGTCGGCGAGAGCGCCCTGCGCCTGACCCGGATGGGCATCGACCAGCTCCCCGGTCTCGAGGTGGAAGTAGCGGACGACTTGCTGACCGGCACCGCGGTCGAGGTTGGTGAACTGACCGAGACTCGGCCCGATGAAGAAGCCATCGCCCACGACCCACTCGTATTCACCCAGGTCGCCGAGGACGGTCATCCCGGCGTTGGACGAAGCCATGTTCCATGCCCGGACGACGCCATCCAGATGCGCCGAGTAGAGCACCGAACCGTCCGTGGTCATCGCCGCGTTGCTCGCGGAAGCGCCGCCCGGAAGCCGCAGGACTTCCGTGCCTTCGACGGTGCTCCACACCACGACTTCGTCGCCGGTCGTGGCAGCCAGGAGCTGCGATCCGTCCGGGCTGAACGAGAGACCGACGGGCCGCGACGCCGACTCCGGGAGAGGGAGGACGTCGGTGCGATGCCCTGACGCCACATCGAAGATCCGCAC
>JBPEXB010000415.1:0-2864 GCA_052032125.1 Acidimicrobiia bacterium | reverse complement strand
CATCTTGACCCTGCCCCAGCGGGTCGAGCTCGTCGAGGTGCTCGACGCCGGCGGACAGGACGATGATGGGTGGCAGTTCCCGATCGGGCTCGACGACGAGACGCTCACCGCCGCCACGATCGCCGTGTACGGCGGCGACCACCTGCTCGTGGCCGGCCCGGGACGCTCCGGGCGGTCGACGACTCTCACCCTCCTCGCGACGGCGGCGCGGAAGCTCGCTCCCTCCGCCCGCATCCTGGCCGTGGCGCCGCGACCGTCACCGCTCCGCCTCCACCCGGCGATCGACACCGTCGTCCGGTCCACGGAGGAGCTCGGCGACCTGCCGACCGAGGGCCCGGTGGTGGTCCTCGTCGACGACGCCGACGAGGTCGATGACGGGGGTCGGCTCGGCGCGGTGATCGAGGCTCGGACCGCCGGCATCACGATCGTGGCCGCCGGGCGGACCGACGCCCTCCGAGGTGCCCACCGCCACTGGACCAAGGGGATTCGGTCGGGTCGCCGGGGGATCATCCTCAAGCCGTTCGACAGCGCCGACGGCGACGTGCTGGGGATCCGGCTTCCGCGCTCGGCCCGGCCCTTCACCACCAACGGACGCGGCTACCTCGTCGACGGCGGCGAGGCGCGACTGGTCCAGGTGGCGTGCCCCTGACCTCAGCCCGCATCGAAGATCAGGCTGCAGCAGGTCACCGCACCCTCGGCCTTGGCGAGCTCGGAGGCCGGCACGGTGTGCACGACGTAGCCGGCGTCCTCGAGCCTTTCGCGGGTTCGAGGGAACTCGGCGGCGTACAGCAACACGTCCCCCACCTGGACGGCGTTGGCGGCATCCGGCTCGGCGGGATCGACCTCGATGGTTCGGGCGGGACGGAATCGTGACGGCTCGACCCACGAGGGGTTCACCAGCACGGTCTCGTGATCGAGAGCGGTGGCAGCCGACTTCAGGTGCAGGCAATCGTCGATCGGGATGGACGACACGGAGTAACCGAATGGGCCGACGATCTTCTCCAGGGCAGCAACGGATGCCGCATTGGATCGGGCCGTCGCCCCCACGAAGATGCGGGAGCCCAGCACGATCACATCGCCTCCGTCGATCGTCGCCGGAGGCTCGACGAAGACGACCTTGCGGTGAGGGCGCAGCGCCTCGGCCACTGAATCGACCTCCGGCCGTCGCGACTCCGCTCCGGGGCGCATCACGACCGCCAGTTCGTCGAGCACCAGGGCCATGTCCTCGACGAACACCGAGTCGGGAAGGGCGTGCTCGACCGGCAGGTACCGCACCTGGACGCCGAGCTGCGACAACGCAGCGACGTAGTGCGCATGGTGGAGGCGCGCGACCGCCAGGTCGATCGGCTGGCGCTCGAGAAACGTGAGCTCGCAGTCGTTGATCGAGTCCGGGACGTCGCGGACCAGGGCCGTCAGCATGCGAGCACGATACCGAGGCACCGGTGAGTAACGTCGCCGGATGATCTCCGCCGAAGCCGCCCTCCGTTTCCTGCGTGACCACAGCCGGGGAGTGCTCACCACCCTGAAACGCAACGGCCGCCCGCAGCTGTCGAACATCATGTACGGCGTGTTCGACGGCAAGGCCCACATCTCGGTCACCGACTCCCGGGCCAAGACGCGCAACCTGCGGCGTGACCCCCGAGCGTCCCTCCACGTGACCGACGACCAGTTCGGTCGCTACCTGGTGGTCGAGGGCACCGCCGAGCTGACCGAGGTCACCACCCGCCCCGACGACGACGCCGCAGAACTGCTGGTGCGCACCTATCGATCCATCGCCGGTGAGCACCCGGATTGGGACGAATATCGGCAGGCCATGATCGACCAAGGACGTCTGGTCATCAGCCTCGGGATCGACCACGCCTACGGACAGGGCATCACATGAAGGCGAACGTGATCCACGAGCTGGGCGGCATCGACGCACTGCGGTACGAGGACGTCGACGAGCCTCAGGCAGGGAAGGGCGAGGTACTGATCGCCGTCGAGGCGGTGGGATTGAACTTCCCGGACCTGCTCATGATCGCCGGGCAGTACCAGTTCCGACCCGAGCTGCCGTTCGTGCCCGGGACCGAAGCGGCGGGGACCGTCGTGGCGGTCGGCGACGGCGTGGAGCATGTCGGGGTCGGCGACCGGGTGATCGGATCGCACCTCACCGGGGCCATGGCCGAGCGGTTCGTCGCCCCCGCCACCAACGTGTTCGCGTTGCCGGAGACGGTCCCGATGGAAGCCGGCGCCGGGATCGCCATGACCTACGGGACCAGCTATCACGCTCTCGTCGATCGCGCCCGGCTCCAGGACGGCGAGACGCTCATGATCACCGGAGCGTCGGGCGGGGTGGGGTCGGCGGCCATCCAGATCGGCAAGGCTCTCGGGGCTCGGGTGATCGCCGCCGTCGGTTCGGACGACAAGGCCGAGGTGGCACGCAACCTCGGCGCCGACGAAACGATCGTCTACAGCCGCGAGAGCCTCAAGGACCGAACCAAGGAGCTGACCGGAGGCGCCGGCGCCGACGTGATCTACGACGCCGTCGGTGGTGACACCTTCCTCGAGTGCCTCCGCTGCATCAACTGGGGTGGAAGGATCTTGGTGGTGGGCTTCGCCTCCGGCGACATCCCTTCTGCGCCGATGAACCTGCCGTTGCTCAAGGGATGCTCGATCGTCGGGGTGTTCTGGGGGTCGTTCGCGGCGAGGGAGCCGGAGCGCAACCGCGCCAACTTCGAGCACCTGTTCGCATGGGCATCGGAGGGCGTGATCGAGCCGCACATCTCGGCAACGTTCCCCCTCGCCGACGCCCAGTCAGCCCTCCACCTCCTGGCCACTCGCCAGGCCACCGGCAAGGTCGTGCTGACCGTTCCTTAGGCTCGGCT
>JBPEXB010000414.1:0-1711 GCA_052032125.1 Acidimicrobiia bacterium | reverse complement strand
GACGACAGGTCGACGTCGGTGATCAAACCGGACTGTGCACCGCCGATCGGGCCGTGCAGGTTGCGTTGGGAGGCGACGACCGCATTCGGGTCGAGCTCTTCGATGGTCGAGCTGAGCCAGGCGACGACCTCCGGGCCGACACCCCAGGCCTCGATGCGCACCTCGGCGGCACCGAAGTCAGAGGTCGCCCATTCCTCCGGCGTCACCTCGCCGGCCCGCATCATCGCCGCAGCCACGATGGCAGCGGCCACCGGGACGGCGATGAGCATGACGATCAGGATCGTGCGCTTCCACTGGCGGCGAGCAGTCCGCCGCGCCATGCGCATGACGGAGCGAAACTCGGCGGTGGTCACTGCTGCACCTCGCTGGACACGTAGGAGCCGGACCGAGAGGAGATGTGCTCCACCCGGCCGTCCCGCAGGCGAACGACCCGGTCTGCCCAGGCCGCGAACGCCGGCTCGTGCGTCACCATCAAGGCGGCGGCGCCCGCGTCGCAGCGAGCCCGCAGCAGTTTGAGGATGCCTTCGGAGGTCAGCTCGTCGAGGGCGCCGGTCGGCTCGTCGGCCAGGAGCAGCGTCCTGGGTCCGACGAAGCCGCGGGCGATCGCCACTCGCTGTTGCTCGCCGCCGGAGAGCTGGTCCGGGTAGCGGTCACCTTTCCCGCCGAGACCCACCTCGTCGAGTGCGACCTCGGCATGGAGCCGGGCATCCCGCAACGACAGCCCGTCGAGCTCCAGTGGCAGCGCCACGTTCTCGTGGGCGGTCAGGGTCGGCAGGAGATTGAACTGCTGGAAGACGTATCCGACCGAGCGGCGCCGCATGGCTGCCAGATCCGCATTCGACATGTCGCCCAGGTGGCGACCATCGACCTGGATCACCCCGGTGGTCGGCTCGTCGAGCCCACCGGCCAGATTCAGCAATGTGGTCTTGCCCGAGCCGCTGCGGCCGGTGACCGCCACCAACTCGCCGCGCTCGATGTCGAGGTCCACGTCCACGAGCGCATCGACGCGCTGGACGCCCCTTCCGTGCGTGCGGCCCACTCGCCGCATCGAGAGCACCATCGTCATGAGGGCACCTCCTGGCCCTGGTTCTGTGAATCGATGTTCTTCGTGTCGGGGGACGACGTGTCGACGTGCTCCATTCGCGCTTCGACTCGATCCAGCCACCGAAGTTCCGCCTCGGCCTGGATGGCGAGGCGATCGACGTGCAGCTGCCAGGCGAGGTCATCCGGATCCGCCTGTGCCCGCAGTCGGGTGTAGTCCTGGAGGGCCGTCATCGTGGCGGTCCGTTGGACATCGATCACCCGCTGGGGGTCGGCGACTCCGGCGGCCACCGCCATGAGCACCTTCATCGAGACCTCGTCGCGGCTCGTGATCTCCCGCTGGACCGGGTGGTTCATCCACTCGGCCAGCGACGCCACGCCCCGCTCCGTGATCCGATAGATGACGCGGCCTTCGTCGTCGGTGGCCTCGATGGCGACGTCTTCGTCACGATCGAGCCGTTGCAGCGTGGTGTAGACCTGGCCGATGTTGACCGGCCACGCATCCCCCGTGGCTGCTTCGAAATCCACCTTGAGCTGATAGCCGTGCTTCGGCCCATCGGCCAGGAGCGCCAGCATCGCCTCTCGGAATCCCACGTCGTCCCCTCTGCACCTGTCGGTGCATACTGAGTATGTATGGGAAGATACATACCGAGTATGCATCTGTCAAGAG
>JBPEXB010000413.1:0-8852 GCA_052032125.1 Acidimicrobiia bacterium | reverse complement strand
GATTCGCCGAAGGCCCTGCGCGCCTTCCTGACCCACAATGCCGAGGATCTCGACGCCTACTACGGCCGGGCGCTCCCCGAGCTGCAAGCGCTCGCCGAGGTCGTCACACACGGACGCGCTGCCCTCGAACCCGCGGCCCTGGTCGAGCTGGCACGCGACTGCGACGTGATCGTTTCGCACCGAGGCACGGCATTCCCCGCTGAGGTGTTCGAGCAGCTGCCGGACCTGCTCGCCGTGCTCCGTTGTGCCGTCGACGTGTCGGACATCGACGTGGCTGCCGCCTCAGCCCACGCGGTGCTGGTCGGGCAGGCGGCGAAGTCGTTCATCCCGTCGACCGCCGAGCTGGCGCTCGGCCTGCTCATCGGTCTGGCCAGGAACATCGGAGAGTCGGTGGTCGACTACCGGACCGGCCGCCCCGACGTACAACGATCCGGATCGCAACTGGCGGGGAAGACGGCGGGCATCGTCGGCTTCGGCGACATCGCCCGACATCTGGCGCCGATGCTCGAAGCCATCGGCATGACCGTTGTGGCCCACGACCCGCATGCGCCGGTCGAGGGTGTGCGGGCGGGGACCTTCGAGGAGGTTCTGTCCTCCGCCGACGTCGTCTTCCCGCTGGCAGCGGCCACGCCGAGCACCGAAGGGATGATCGACGCGGCCGCGTTGGCGCTCATGCGGCCCGGCGCGCTCCTGGTCAACGTCTCGCGAGGAGAGCTGCTCGACGAAGAGGCGGTCGCCGACGCACTCGACTCCGGTCACCTCGGCGGGCTGGCGATGGACGTGGGACGGGCGCCGGACCAACGGCCATCGCCCGCTCTGGCGAGCCGGCCGGGGGTGGTGGCGACGCCCCACCTCGGGGGCCTCACCCCCGAGAACGCCGACGCCCAGGCGATGAGCAGCGTCGAGCAGGTGCGGGCGATCGTGCACGGCGAGATGCCAGAGAGAGCCCTGAACGCCGAGCACGCGACGCGCTTGCGCGCATGGTGGGAGCGCTGAGGGCGGGTCCCGGTATCCGGGTCCCGGGCTCCGGGCGCTGTTCCCCCTCCGCTTTCGCCTCTCGGCGAAACCACCTCCCCCTTCGGGGGAGGAGACAGAGTGCCCTAGAACCTGCCGCCGTCGATGAGGAAGCTCTGGGCGGTGCAGGCGGCGCCGTCGTCGGCTGCCAGCCAGAGGACGATCTGGCCGAACTCCTCGGGGTAGATCCGCCGCTTCAACGCCTGGTCGCGCATCGTCTGCGCCTCGCCTTCCTCTGACCACCACTTGGTGAGCTGGCGCTCGGTCGGCACCCAGCCGGGGAGCACCGTGTTCACCCGGACGTTGTGCGGCCCGAAGGTCCTCGCCATCGTGCGCGTGATGCCCTCGACGCCCGACTTGGCGATCGCGTACCCAGGGAAGAAGTCTTCCTGCATCATGTACGACGACGACCCGATGTTGATGATCGAGCCGTCTCCGGCCTCGATCATGCCCGGGGCCAGCGTCTGAATGGCGAAGAAGTAGTGGCGCAGGTTGGTGTTGAGCCGGTCGTTCCAGTACTCCTCGGTCATGTCCTCCCAGCCGTGCCGGTCGTCGCTGGCGGCGTTGTTGACCAGCACGGCGATGCCGCCGAGGTCCGAGCTCGCTTGCGCCAGCTGGCGCTTGAGCTCGGGAATGTCGACGAGATCGACCTCGTAGAAGGCAGGCACGTGCGTGTATCCGGCGGCACCGCACTCGGCCACGAGTGTCGCTGCGTACTCGGCGTTGCGGTCTGCGAACCCGACCTTGGCGCCTTGCGCGGCGAAGAGCTTGACGAGGGCTCGGCCGATCCCGTCGGCGCCCCCCGTGATGAAGACGGCGCGATCTTCGAGCGACGGATAGACGGCGTAGTTGGTGCTCATGTGCGGGAGCGTACCCCGGAGCCCGGGACCCGGGACCCGGGACCCGGACCCCGCCGCTACAGCCGCGACCTGATCCACTCCAGGTCGGCTCGGTGCTCGTCGACGCCGCCGGGGGTCTCGATGAGCGTGGGGGCGTCGGCGGCGCGCACCACCTCCACCAGCTCGTCTCCTGGGATCTTGCCGTGCCCGAGATTGGCGTGGCGGTCGCGACGGCTGTCGAAGCCGTCCCGGCTGTCGTTGAGGTGCACCAGGTCGATGCGGCCGGTGATGTCCAGCACCCGTTCCACCAGTCCTCCCAGCTCTTCACCGCCTGCCCAGGCGTGGCAGGTGTCGAGGCAGAAACCCGGCTCGAGGTCGCCGATCGCGTCCCACAGGCCGGCGAGAGCGTCCAGGCGCCTGGCCTGCGCATGGTTCCCGCCGGCCGTGTTCTCGATGAGGATGGGGATGTCGGTCTCGAGCACCTCGAGAGCCTTGCGCCAGCGCGGGAAGCCTTCTTCGACGGCTTCCTCGTCGGTGACGTGCCCGCCGTGCACGATGATCCCGGCGGCTCCGATCTCCTCGGCCCCTTCGATGGTGTGCTCGAGGATCTTTCGACTCGGGATGCGAATGCGGTTGTTGGGGCTGACCACGTTGACGAGGTAGGGAGCGTGGACATAGATCGGTATCGGTGACGCTCGCAGCGCCTCCGCGTCGTCGCGAGGAGGTGCCTTCTTCCAGGACTGCGGGTCGCCGAGGAAGAACTGCACGATCTCGGCGCCCCGTGCCTCCGCCTCAGCGAGCGGGTCGTCGCCGTGGATGTGCGCTCCGAGCAGCATCACTCCTCCTCGTCGTCAGGTTCGCTCTCGTCAGCCTCGCCGTCGTCTTCCGGCTCCTCGTCAGCGACGACTGCGTCGACGGGCTCCGCGTCGGCCGGCTCGGCGTCCTCCTCGTCGCTGTCCGACGTCACCGTCTCGGGCAGCTCCTCGGTGTGCTCGCCGTCCGGGCGTACCCAGGGTCCGTCCACGAGCGGTGGAGCCTGGAGCTCCTCCCAACGATCGCCGGACCTGGGACGGGCCACGACCTCGGCAGGCTCCCGATAGAAGGTCGCGAGCTCCAGCAGACGTTCGGCGATCGCTGCGGCGGGAACATCCCACTCGCCCGCCGCCATCACCAGGGTCCCGTGCTCTCCCCAACGGGCGCCCCAGGGATTCGCCGGCAGTTTCTCGGGATCGGCGAGCCGCAGCACCAGCACCGGATAGGTCCCGGCGCCGTCGTCGGCGGTTCCCGAATCGGCGCCCAGCAGGTCCGACCACGGAAGGCGGATCGGCGAGGCGAACGGCCCTCCCACCGCCAGCCCGATGCCCCTGGCGTCACCCTGCAACACGCGGCGGGGGGCGATGAGCTCCTTGAGCGCCCACACCGTCATGGCCCCGCCGACGATGAGGAACACCCACGCCCAGGCCAGGTCGTGCGTCTCGAACGGCGGTGCCTGGACGGCATCGGACGGATAGATCAGATCCGTGATGGTCGTGGCCAGGCGCCGCTCGAAGAGGATGTCGACGCCGAAGATCACGAACGGCACCCCGAGCACGGCCAGGCCCCACATGAGCAGCGCGTTGCGCCTGACCGTGAGCTCGAGATCGGTCATTCGTCGAACCCCAGGTCCGAAGGGGTGAGGATCGCTCGGTAGTCGATACCCCGGTCGGCCATGCGCTTGCCCACGATGGCTCCGGAACGATCGACGACGGCGATCGCCTGCACGATGTCGAGGCCCTCGGCGGTCGCCACGTCGATCGCCTCGAAGAACGCCCCACCCGTGGTGGTCGTGTCCTCGAGGACCGCCACCCGATCTCCTGCCGAGACCGGGCCGACCAGCCGTCCGCCGGTCCCGTGGGCCTTCGTCTCCTTGCGGATCGAGAACGCCGCGAGGCTGCGGCCGAGCTGTGCGGCCAGCATGGCGGTGGACAGCGCCACCGGATCTGCTCCCATCGTGAGACCGCCGACGGCATCCACCGGCTCGAGCACCTCGAGCACCGCCGCCCCGACCAGAGCCGCCCCCTCACCGCTGAACGTGGTCTGGCGGGCATCGAGATACCACGAGCTGACCGCTCCGGACCGCAAGGTGAAGGGACCGTCGGTGCGAATGGCGCGGGCGAGGAGGTGGTCGGCCAGGGCGGCCTGGGCGGCGGACAGCATCGGGGCCAGGGTATCAGTCGTCGCTCGCCACGCCCCACCGACCGCTCGGCGCGGTCGGCGAAGGAAACCGGCGGTAGGGTCGCGCCATGGCACGCCAATCCCCCATCGCCTTCTTCAACAACTGGAAGGACCCCCGGTGGTCCTTCGCCGAGAAGGTGCGACTGTCGATCAAGAACCAGCGCATCAAGGTCGAACGCGCGTCGACGTGCTGCGGCAACCACGGCGAACCCGGCTGTTGAGTGGCGGCTCGCGAGCCCGGTTCGGGCTCTTCCGACCACCATCACGACCACGGCAACGACCACGACCACTGAAGCGTCTCCCAGGATCTCCCAGCTCATCCAGGATCTGGTGTGTTGCATTCGCCACTCATTGTGGTCTAATTGCCACTATGGGTGGGATCTCCGCCACCCGCTGGGAGCATCGACATGGGAGGCATGGCCACGCATCCGCAGTTCCGTCGCATGGCGACGTGGCTGGCGGGCGCGCTCGTCGCCAGTGTCCTGGCTGCTCAACCGGCGGTTCCCGCACCCGCACCCTCCCTCGACCCGCTCACCGGCTGGCTGGATTCCGAATACGAGCATGTCGATGACGACTACGACGCCGAGGACGATCCCGGCTCGCTGGAGAACGTCGCCGAGCTGATCGGCATCGACGACGACACGCCCACCGGGCGTGGCATCGGGGTGGCGCTGATCGACACCGGTGTCGTCCCAGTCGACGGCCTGACCGGCGCCGACGTCGTCTACGGGCCGGACTTCTCGTTCGAGGACATCTCCGACGATCTCCGCAACCTCGACACCAACGGCCACGGCACACACCTCGCCGGGATCATCGTCGGCGACATGGGCGACGATGACGACGATGACGACGACGAGCGGACCGGCGGGCTGGCGCCCGATGCCCGGCTGATCAGCATCAAGGTCGGAGCGGCCGACGGTGCCGCCGACGTCACCCAGGTGATCGCCGCCATCAACTGGGCGATCGCCCATCGCACCGCCATGAACATCCGAGTCATCAGCCTGGCCTACGGCACCAACTCGGCGCAGCCGCACCTGGTGGACCCGCTCGTGCACGCCGTGGAGCGCGCCTGGGATGCCGGCATCGTGGTCGTGGTGGCAGGTGGCAACGACGCCGGCGGCGGCCTGCGGAGCCCGGCCAGCAGCCCGCAGGTCATCGCAGTCGGGGCGGCCGCCACCACCGACGACGCCAGGGATGCAAAGCCCGCCCACTTCACCAACCTCGGCGAGGCCACCCGGCGGCTCGACATCCTCGCCCCTGGCCAGTCCATCGTCAGCCTCCGCAACCCGGGCGCCTACGCCGATGCCACCAACGGCCCTGGTCGGGTGGGAGCCGAGCTGGTCCGTGGATCCGGATCCTCGCAGGCATCAGCGATCGTCAGCGCGGCTGTCGCCGTGGTGCTGGAGGATCGCCCGCACCTCACGCCCGACCAGGTGAAGGCCCTCCTCATCGCCACCGCCGCCGGCAACGGACCCCTGGGTCTCATCGATGTCGAGGAGGCACTTGACGCGTCACCGCCTCGCATCACCCAGACGGGCCCGGCGTCCACGGGCCTCGGCTCCATCGACGCAGCCCGTGGCTCGGTGAGGGTGGCCGATCGTGGCGGGGTGCTCGTCGGCGAGACCGACATCTTCGGGATCGATCACAGCGGCAGCAGCTGGTCGGTCGACGCCTGGTCCACCAACCGTTGGATGGGCGACCGCTGGGCAGTCGACGTCTGGTCGGGCTCGTCGTGGTCGGGCTCGTCGTGGAGCGGCGGAACCTGGTCGGTCAACGAATGGGCAGGCCGGTGGACGGGCAACGAATGGTCCGAGTATGCGGACGCCGGCAACGAATGGTCGGACTACGCAGAGGCCGGCAACGAATGGTCCGGGAACGAATGGTCGACATGGAAGGCAGGATCGTGAGCCGGCTGAACGACCATTCGCGAGTCATCCTCCTCATCATCGGTCTCGCCGCTGCCGGCGCGGTCCTGCACGCAGCTGCCATCCCCCTGGGCGCCGATCCGGCCACGTCGTTCCAGCTTCCCGGATGGCTGCTGGCCATCGGCTTCGCCGGCACCAGCTGCGTTGCCGCCCACATCACCACCCGCCGACAGACCCACACGCTGACTGTCACCGAGATCCCGCTGGTGGTCGGCCTCGCCCTCGCCTCGCCACTCGCCCTCCTCGGGGGCCGCCTGGTGGGCTCGGCTCTGGCGCTGGTGGCATGGCGCCGCCTGCCGGGTCGCAAGGTCGCCTTCAATCTCACGCTGGCCTACCTGGAGACGGTGGCGGCCATCGTCGTGTACCGGCTCGTGCTGAGCGGCGCCGGCCCGGCGAGCGGGCGCGGCTGGCTGGCGGCCCTGGCGGCGGTGGCCGTCGTGCAGGTCCTCGGCTTCGCCGCAGTCCAGGCCGTGATCACGCTGAGCGGCGCCACCCCGCCCTCCGGCTGGCTGCCCCGCTTCGCGGTCTCCACCAAGATCGCCCTCGGGGCGGCGGCGATCGCCATGGTGGGCCTCCACCTGTCCGATCTGCATCCGATGCTGGTGCTCGCCACGGCGCCGGCAGCAGCCGTGGCGGTGACCGCCGTCACTCGCACCGTCGATCTGATCCGGAGGTCCGAAGCGCTCAGCCGGGCCGCGGCGCTGGATCCGGTCGTGCAGAACGGCACACCCGACATGGTGCTCACCGAGCTGCTGGCCTGCAGCATCGAGGCACTCCACGGTGAGGCGGCGGAGATCGTCGTGTTGGTCGGCGACGAGCCCCGGCGGATGTTCATGGACCTCGACGGGGAGATCGTCGCCCTCCCGGTGGATGCCGAAGCTCTCCAGGCGGTTGGCCGGTTCACGCTGGACGGGCTCATGACCCAGCACGACCATGCCTCGTCCTATGTGACCCGGCGCGGCTATCGCAACGGGATCGTGGTCCCGCTCCCGGGCGAGGCGGATGCCATCGGGCTCGTCGCCGTCTTCAATCGGATCGGCCCCGATGCGTCGTTCGCGACATTCGACACCGGCCTGCTGCGGCGGATCGCCGCCACGACCTCACCGGCGCTGAGATGATCGGTCGGGCGGGATCGCACCGGGCCGAGCGCCAGCCGCGGACCGTGGCGTTCCTCCGGGCGCTCGCCCAGGGGAGCAGCACCCGCAAGATCTGGCTGCTCACCTACCTCATGGCCCTGGGCGGCGTGTTCATCCACCTGCAGCTGGTCCCCGGCACCGCGCTCGAGGGAGCACCGATCTCGATCCCCTGGTGGGTACTGGCCGTCGGCTTCGCAGCGAGCAGCGTCTTCGTGGTGCACCTGCCGATCCGTCGCGACTCGCACTCGCTGTCGATCTCCGAGGTGCTGCTGGTGGTGGCGCTGGGCTTCGCGTCGCCGGCAGCCCTCGTGGTGGGACGCCTGATCGGGTCCGGCCTGGCGCTCCGCTTCCATCGCCGCCAGGGTCTCACCAAGCTGGCCTTCAACGTCTCGCTGGCGTATCTCGAGACGGTCGCCGCCATCGCCGCCTACCGGTGGTTCCTGCACGGAGCGTTCCCCGTCGGGCCGCGTGGATGGTGGGCCGTCATGGGAGCAGTGAGCGTGAGCGTCGTGGTCTCCGTCACCCTGGTGACCCTGGTGATCGCCATCCACGACCGCCGCCGCACCATCGCCGAGATGCTTCCTTCGCTGGTGATGGGCTCCATCGTCAGCATCGGGAGCGGGGTGATCGGCCTCGTCTACCTGATCCTGATCTGGTCCGATCCGGCCACGGTGGGCCTGGTCGTCGTGCTCACACCGCTGATCTACGCGTCCGTCGCCGCCTTCAGCCGCCTGGCCAAGCAGTACACCGACCTGCAATCGGTCTTTGCCTTCGCCCGCGAGATCCAGCGCCCGCTACGCCTGGAGGAGGTCGTGTCGACGACGCTCGAGCAGGTGCGCCAGGCGCTGCGGTCCGAAGGCGCCGAGCTCATCATCATTCCGTCGAGCCCAGACGCGCCGGCCGAGCGGACCCGGCTCGATCAGGGTGGTCTGCACCGCCTGCCGGTGCCGCGGCGTCAGGTGACCGAGCTGACGCGCCACGTGCTCGCCAACCCCGACGGGCGGTCGTTCAGCGCCAGCCGCGGCTCCGAGGCGCTGCGCGAGCAGTACGAGGCATCGGGGTTCTCGACTGCGGTGGTGGCCCTCGTCAACGACGAGCACGGGGTCCGCGCCATCCTCGCCGCCGGCAACCGGCTCGGTCCGGTGGCCGCCTTCGACGCCGCGGACGAGGCCCTGCTCCAGGTCCTGGCCAAACAGGCAGGCGACACCATGGTCAGGAGCCAGCTCGTCGAGCGACTCGAGGAGGAAACCGCCGAACGGGAGCGCCAGGCGGCGCAGCTGGTCCGGTCGAAGGACGACTTCCTGGCGTCGGTGAGCCACGAGCTCCGCACTCCGCTCACGGCCGTGCACGGTGGCTCCGAAGTGTTGCGCGAGCACCTCGCCGAGCTGAGCCAGGTGGAGATCCAGGAGCTGGTCGAGTCCATCGCCTCCGAGAGCCGCGAGCTCGCCCACATCATCGATGACCTCCTCGTCGCCGCCCGCGCCGACCTCGGCAACCTCACGGTCAAGCCGGAGCGCACCCTGCTCTCGGCGGAGATCCATCAGGTGGTGGCCTCACTGGAGCCGGCCCGGGGATCGACATCGCTCACCGTCGACGCACCGGACGTCGAGGTGACCGTCGACCCGCTGCGCTTCCGCCAGATCCTTCGCAACCTGCTCTCCAACGCCTACCGCTACGGCGGGGAGCACGTGGTCGTCGACGTCAGGCGCGGCGCCGGGCAATGG
>JBPEXB010000412.1:0-2627 GCA_052032125.1 Acidimicrobiia bacterium | reverse complement strand
CTCGCCAGGATGAGTTGCTCGGCGGCTTCGCGACCGAGGGCCAGCTTCAGCGCGAACGCAGGCACCGGGATGGCCGACGGGCGATTGAGCGCATCACCGAGTGCGTCCACGAAGGTCTTGTTCTGCACGGGCTCGGGTGCCGAGAGATTGACCGGTCCCGAGAGTGCGTCCTGCTCGAGGCAGTGCATGATCGCCCGCACCTCGTCCTCCAGCGTGATCCAGCTCCACCACTGCCGGCCGCTGCCCATGCGTCCGCCGACACCCAGCTTGAACGGGATCGACATCCGCTTGAGGAGATCGCCCTCATCGGTCAGCACGAGCGAGGTACGGATGTTCACCGTTCGCACCCCGGCGTCAGCGGCAGGCTGCGAGGCCGCCTCCCACTGCTTCACGACATCCGCGAGGAAGCCGTCGCCGGGTGCCGACTCCTCCGTGAGGACCTCGTCACCGCGGTCTCCGTAGTAGCCGATCGCCGAAGCACAGACGAAGACGGACGGTCGATGCTTGGCCACCGCGTCGGCGATGATCTCCGTGCCGATCACCCGCGAGTCGAGGATCGCCTTCTTCTTCGAGGCGGTGAATGGCGGTCCGATCGGCTTGCCCGACAGGTGGACGACGGCGTCGATGCCATCGAGCGCTCGCTCGTCGATACGCCGCTCCTCGATGCTCCAGGTGTGGGGGCCCTCCGCGTCGCCGCGTCGAAGCGGCACGACCTCGTGTCCACCGGCGACCAACGCATCGGACAATGCCGATCCGATCAGCCCGCTCGCTCCCGACATCAACACCCGCATGGCAGCTCCTCGTCGTGTGACCCGCCCTGTGTTCGGCGCCGGGCGGGCCAGCGGATGGTCAGAGGCTGATGACCTGGTCTGGAGGATTGCCCGCCAGCGCACCATAGAGGTCCGGGAAACATCCGACGGTGGCACCTTCGACCATGTCGACCGGCGTGCACTCGGCCGCCTCGGTCCTGCCCTGCCCGGTGGCCGGATCGCACCAACGCGGCTCGCCCTTGGCCAGGTTGCGCTCGATGGCGCAGTTGTCGCACGCCATCAGGAGGACACCGTGCTCCTTCGCCACCCGGGCGAGTCGCTCGCCGATCGGGTCGCCCTTGCGGAGTGCCCACACGTTGTCGTCGAAGAAGAAGATGCCGGCCACCTCGACACCGTGGGTGCCCGCTTCCAGCTGGGGCAGGATCATCTGCGCCACCTTGTAGCTGGCGGCTCGGGGCGTGTTCAGGACGTAGGCGACTCGCACCACGGCTCCTCGATCGGGAACGGCGAGGCTAGCTGCGGGTCGGGCAAGCGCCGACAGCCCCTCTCACGCCTCGAAGAAGGGCCCCGGCCGGCCGGACTCGCAATACGCCTTCAGATGGTTCATCAGGTTGGCCCACGTGAAAGCCGTGTGCCCGAGCATCGGGTCGGGCGCCGCGAACCCCGTGTGCTGGAAGAACACCCGGCTGCCCGAAGCGTCGGGGTTGTCCATCACGTCGAAGGCGATCTCGGTGCCCACCCAGTGCGGCGGGAACTCGCCGACCGAGGTCCACTTGACGCCTTCGTCCCCCACTGCGTCGACGCGCAGATCGAAGGGCATCGGCGCCTCCGGGAATCGAAGGGTCAGGTGCTGGCCCGGCTCCACGACGGCGTCGGTCGTCCACCAGCTGACGATTCCCTCGTGACTGTCCAGCGCATGGCGAATCGTCGATGCGTCGGCGTCGACGTCCACCAGAAACACTGCCTCGGCCATGGTCGCTCCTCTCTGGCCGGACCTCCGGCCCCGTTCGTGCCGCTCCGTGCCTTCCGGAAGCGGTCGTTGGCATCTATTTTAGTTGCTACTAAAATAGATGCGCAATGGACACGCTGCAACTCGTCGCCGACCCGCGCCGTCGCGCCATCCTCGAGATGGTGTGGGACGACGAGCTGGCGGCGGGTGACATCGCGGCCCGGTTCGATGTCTCGTTCGGCGCCGTGTCCCAGCACCTCCGCCGGCTGCGGGAGGCCGGGTTGGTGGCGGTACGCAAGGACGGGAACCGTCGGCTCTATCGGGCCGAGGTGGCATCCATGGGCCCGCTCCGCGACGTCCTCCAGGCGATGTGGGCAGATAGGCTCGACTCACTGGCCACAGCCGCGGAGTCCGAGACGTGACCGACATCAGCCGAGCGGACGTGCGGGTCGTCCGGAGGGTCGATGCCACTCCCGAGGTGGTGTTCGACTTCTTCACGTCGTCCGAGAAATGGTCGGCATGGCAGGGCCGGGAGACGTCGATCGACCCCCGTCCCGGAGGCCAGTACCGCATGGTGGCCCCCAACAACGGGGTGGCCAGCGGCACTGTGGTCGAGGTGGTCGCCAACGAACGCATCGTGTTCACGTGGGGTTGGGAGGGGCACCCGGCGGTCCCGCCCGGATCGTCGACGGTCACGATCGAGCTCACGGCCTCCGACGGCGCCACCATCGTGACCCTGACCCACACCGGGCTCCCCGAGGGCGAGACCGGCCTGCATCGCATGGGGTGGGACCACTACGCCGACCGTCTGGCGGCCGTCGCCACGGGCGAGGACGTCGGCCCCGACCCCGGCCTGGGCTGACCCAGCGGAGCCCGGACCCGGAACCCGGGACCCGGGACCCGGAATC
>JBPEXB010000411.1:0-6000 GCA_052032125.1 Acidimicrobiia bacterium | reverse complement strand
GCCGGGTCGAGCCGGGTCCGTGCCCTCGGTTCGGTTGTCATCTCGGCCTCCCTCCAGGGCCGTGGTCGCCGGGACGACGCTCGTCAGGCTCCGCCGTCGGAGCTCCCCGGAGCGGAGACCGTGGTGGCGGTGAGTGTCGGCATGGCGTCGCCGATGAGGGGGAAGTGGCAGGCGACGTAGTGGTCCGTGCCCACGGCTCGGATCGTCGGTTCCTCCTGCGCGCACCGTTCGGTCGCTCGTGAGCAACGTGTCCGGAACCGACAGCCGGATGGCGGGTCGAGGGGCGAGGGCAGGTCGCCTGCGAGATCCCCGGTGTCGGGCACGACGTCCGGGTCGGGCAGGGGAATCGCCGACAGCAGTGCGGCCGTGTAGGGGTGTGCGGGCCGGTAGTACAGCTCGTCGGGTGGGGCCACCTCGCAGATCTTGCCCAGGTACATGACCGCGACCCGGTCCGAGACGTTCTTCACGACAGCGAGGTCATGGGCGATGAAGATCAGGGTGAGCCCATAGCGTTCCTTCATGTCCTCGAGGAGGTTGAGGATCTGCGCCTGGACCGACACGTCGAGCGCGGAAACGGGCTCGTCGCAGATGATCACCTCGGGGTCGAGCACGAGGGAGCGAGCGATCGAGATGCGCTGGCACTGGCCGCCGGAGAACTGGTGCGGACGTTTCTCGGAGGCAACGTCGGGGTCGAGGCCGACGGCGTCGAGGACCTCACGCACGTGGGCCTTCCGTTCGGCCTCCGTGCCACGGTTCCAGATCCGCAGTGGTTCGGCAACGATGTCCTTGACCTTGCGGCGAGGGTTCAGGGACGAGATCGGGTCCTGGAAGATGAACTGCAGTCTCGTTCGCACGTCGCGAAGTCGCTCGCCGCTCAGGTCGGTGAGCTCGGTGCCTTCGAACTTGACCGAGCCGCTTGTCGGCGGTGGGAGCTGCATGACGGCTCGGCCCGTGGTGGACTTGCCGCACCCGGACTCGCCTACGAGTCCCAGCGTCTCTCCCTTTCGGAGGTCGAAGCTGATCCCGGAGACGGCGTGGACGGTCTGGCCAGCGCGGGCCGGGAACTCGACGACGAGGTCCTCGACGCGCAAGAGCGTCTCGTCCTCTGGCCGCAGGTGGTCTGTACCCGTACCGGCCATCAGGTGTGTTCCTTCGTCACGGCGGCCTGTTCGGCAGCGTCCTGGAGTTCCTCGACCACCTCTGCAGCTGCGCTGTCGCCCCGGATCGCCGCCTCGGCGGCAGGCACATGGTTGGCGAGATTGCGAGCGAGCGCATCCTTGCCCTCCTCGCTGCCCACCGGGAAGTGACACCGGTACCGATGTCCGGGTGTCTCGGCCTCGACCAGGGGCGGCGCCTCTTCACGGCACTTTTCCTGGACGTAGGGACAGCGCGGGGAGAACCGGCATCCCGACGGTGGGTTGATGAGGTCCGGTGGCCGACCCCCGATGATCTGCAGCCGGGTGTGGCTCCGGTGCTCCAGTCGTGGAATCGACTTCAACAGACCCTCGGTGTAGGGCATGCGGACGTTGGTGAACAGCGCCTTGGTCGGCGCCTGCTCGACCACCTGACCGGCGTACATCACCGCGATCTCGTCGCTACGACCGGCAACGACGCCGAGGTCGTGGGTGACGAGCAGCATCGCCATGAAGCGCTCCCGCTGCTGGGCCTGGAGGAGGTTCAGGATCTGGGCCTGGACGGTCACGTCCAGCGCCGTGGTTGGCTCATCGGCGAACAGCAGCTTGGGACCGCACGCCAATGCGATGGCAATGGTCACGCGCTGACGCATGCCGCCGGAGAGCTCATGCGGGTACACGTCGAATCGGCTGGAGGGATCGGGGATGCCCACGGCCTTGAGGAGGGCGACGCCCTGTTCCTTGGCCTCGTCCTTGCTCATGCCGAGATGGTGACGAAGACCCTCGGTGATCTGACGACCGATCTTCATCACCGGATTGAGCGAGGTCATCGGGTCTTGGAACACCATCGCCATCTCGGTACCCCAAAGCCCGCGCAGTTCGGCGGGCCTCATGGCGACCAAGTCCTCGCCGTTGTAGCGGGCGACACCGGTCCGCTCGACATTCTTGGCGGTCAGCAGGCCCATCGCGGAGCGAGACAGCACGGTCTTGCCGGATCCCGACTCGCCGACGACGCCGAGGGTCTTCCCGCGCTCGAGGGTGAGGCTGACGCCGTCGACGGCCTTGACTGCTCCGGCCGGCGTGTGGAAGTGCGTCTTGAAGTCGACGAGTTCGAGGAGCGGACCGTGGTGTTCCTCTGCCACGCCGATCACACGACGCTTCCTCCTCGTGGGTGTCTCGCTCACAGTGCTGCGTCCTTCACATCGAAGATCGCCCGGAACTTGTCGCCGAGGAAGTTGATTGCGAGCACGGTGAGGAACATCATCCCGGCCGGGATCATGCTCACGTGGGCGATCTGCTCGCTCTGGAGCGCCCCGCGACCGCCGTTGATCATCCCGCCCCAGCTGATCGTCTCGGGTGAGGTCAGGCCCAGGAACGCCAGCGCACCCTCGGCGACGATGGCGATGGCGACCACGAGGAGACCGAAGGCCAGCAGGGGGAGCACGACGTTCGGGAGGATCTCGCGCACGAGAATCCGCCTGTCGCTCGCACCGGCGGCACGCGCCGCGAGCACGAACTCGCGACGCGAGAACGACAGGGTCGTCGCTCGTGAGATCCGTGCGAAGGCGGGGATGGACACCAGCGAGATGCCCACCACCACGTTCGTCAAGCTCGCTCCGAGGAACGCGACGATGGCGATCAGCAGAATCAGCGCCGGGAATGCGAGGAGGATGTCGACGATCGACATCAGGACGATTTCAGTTCGGCCGCGGACGTAGCCGGCGACCAGGCCGATCGTGCCGCCAACGATCATGCCGATGGCCAGGACACCGATCGCCACGACGAGTGACACACGTCCGCCCCAGATCAGTCGGGAGAAGATGTCGAAGCCGTTTTCGTCGGTACCGAGGATGAATCCGCTGGTACCGATGGGTTGATTGGGTAGCTGGTTGATGTTGGTGAAGTCGACCGTCTTGGGATCCTTGAGCGGCAGGATCGGGGCGATGATCGCCGCGACGAAGACGATGATCAGCCACACCAGGCTCACCAAGCCGCCGACACCGAGCTTGCCGCCCCGTGGTGCTTGCCCCGCCTTCCGGGAACGCCGTGCTCGCTTGTCCACGGTGTCCTCGTCGTTCTCCCGGACCTCCGCAACCGGATCTCCGCCGAGTGGTCCTCCGTCGACGCTCATGCCGCACCGCTCCGGCGGACGCGAGGGTCGAGGACGGAGTAGAGGGCGTCGACCAGGAAGTTGATCAGCACGAACGCCGTCGCTATGAGCAACACGACTCCCTGCACTGCCAGGTAGTCACGCTTGACGATCGATTCGACCGCAAGTCGGCCGAGGCCGGGGAGCGAGAAGAACTGCTCGAGGATCACGGAGCCTCCGATGAGTGTCCCGAAGTTGATGCCGAACACCGTGAGCAGCGAGAACGACGATGGCCTCAGCGCGTGGCGAATGAGGATGTGCCACGTCGGCAAACCCTTCGACCGCGCCATCAGGATGAAATCCTCCTGCAGCGTGGCGATCATGTCGCTGCGCAGCAGGCGCGTGTAGACCGCGACGAGCCCGGCGACGAGGACCATCACTGGGAGGGCCACCGATCGGAGATTGTCGCCGACGTCCTGACTCAATCTCGTGAATCCGACCGCCGGGAACACTTGGCTCTGAACGGCGAGCAGATACACCAGGAACACGGCGAGCGCATAGTTCGGGAAGCTGATCAGCCCGAACGAGGTCGTTGTGATGATCTTGTCGGTGCGTGTGTTTGCCCGGTAGGCGCTCCAGACCGCGAGAGGGACCGATATGACGATGGCGAAGAACTGCGCCATCAGCATCAACTGGATCGTGACCGGCAGTCCGTTGCCGATCAGTTCCTTCACTTCGAAGCCAGTGGAATAGGCCCGCCCGAAGTCGAATTCGGTCACCACGCCGATCAGCCAGTCGCTGTAGGCCTCGATGAAGGGCTTGTCGAGACCCAGATCCTCCTCGACTGCCGCACGGGCGACCGGGTCGGAGGACTGCGGGCCGAGGATGGTCGTGACCGGGTCGCCCGGCAGCAGACTCGTCAAGCTGAAGGTCATGAACGAGATGATCAACAGGACCACCACGAGCTTGACGAGCCGCTGCAGGACTTCGCGGAGCGCGTTCATACGAGCGTGAGCTCTCCCGGGGCTCTACTGATCCGTGCGGAAGAGGAAGCCGGGCTTGATGGCGCCGAGCGAGTTGGCCTCACCGGGCGGCGGCGGCCCGACGGCGTCGGTGTAGACGTTGCCGAACAGGTCGTAGTTCAACGTGATCGAAGGGATCTCCTCGGCGATGATCTCTTGGACCTCGTCGTAGATCTCCTTTCGCTCGTCGAAGTCGGCGGTGGAACGACCCTCCTCGAGGAGCTCGTCGACGCGCTCGTTGCTGTAGAAGACGAGGTTGCCGGCGTCGTCGGTCGTGAGACCGGAGCGGATCTGGTCGGGCTCCACGAAGTGGTTGTTGCGGAAACACGCCGCTTCGTAGTCGCCGCCCTTGCTGAAGATCCGGTTCACGAAGGCGCCTTGCTCCTGGGTCTCGAGCTCGATCGACATCCCGGCCTGCTCACCGAACTGCTTCTGGATCTGCAGGAGCTGATCGGACTCGGGCGTCGGGATGCAGGTGAGCGTGAACTCGAGACCACCGAGTTCGTCGACGAGGGCTGAGGCAGCGTCGAGGTCGAAGTCGGGGAGGGTGGCGTCGGGGTTGTAGAACGGCGAGTCGGTCGCAAAGGCGGAGAACGCTGGTGTACGGACGCCGTCGTAGACCCGCTCGTTCATGACCTCACGATTGGTGACGAGGGCCATCGCCCGACGAGCACGCACGTCGTCGAAGGGTGGCTTGGACTGGTTCATCAGGATGATGGTCGAGCTGGACCCCGAGATCTTCTGTGCGTTGAAGCCCGCCTCCTCAGCCTGGGCAACCGTGTCGCTTGCCGCTGTCTGAAACATGTCGACGTCTCCGGCCTCGATGGCCGAGAGTCGCTGGCCGGAGTCCGCGATCGGGATGAAGGTGATCTCGTCGAGGTACGGGAGCTGGACGCCGTTGTCGTCGGTCTTCCAGTACTTGTCGAACTTCGTGAGCACGACCCGGTCGCCGGGGGTGAACTGGGAGAGGACGAACGGACCGGTGCCGACGGGCTTCGTCTTGAAGTCGTCGCCGAGTTCTGCCACGGCGGTCGGCGACTCGATGTAGCCGCTCGACCCTGCAAAGAGATTTGGAAGGGCCACGTTCGGTCCGTCGAGGTTGAACACGACCGCCAGACCCTCGGGACCGTCGGGGGTGTCCATGCTCTCGATGATGCTCACCGCGTCGGCACACGGGCATGCCGTCGCGGGGTCCTGGAGTCGCTGGAAATGCTTGACCACCGCGTCGGCGTTGAGCGGCGTGTCGTCGTGGAACACGATGTCGGGTCGGAGCTGCATGGTCCACACGGTGGCGTCTTCGTTGGGCTCGAGGCTCTCGGCGAGGTACGGCTCGAACTCGTTGTTCTCGTCAAAAGACACCAGCGGGTCGAAGATGCCGAGCGTGATGACCTTGTCGGAGGGCTGGGCCGCGACGCCGGGCTCGAGGCTCGCAACGTCGGACTCCGTACCGAAGATGATCGACCCTCCCGGCGTGATCGTGCTCGGGTCGGGGGCCTCGTTCTGGTTGACCTCGCCGTCGGAATCCTCGGGCGAGGACGTTGGCGTTGCCGAGTCGTCGTCGTCGCCACCACAGGCAGCGGCGATCATGGCCAAGCCGAGCAGCAGTGCGACCAACCGCAACCAGCGGCGCGTGGTCTGGCTTCTCACGAAGTTTCCCCCTCTGGGTCGACGTCACCAGGCGCTTCCCGGTGGCGGTGGGCAACAGGGTGCCCGTGGTCCGACGCACCCCGTGACAGAGGTCACGTCGTTGCGGCGA
>JBPEXB010000410.1:0-9087 GCA_052032125.1 Acidimicrobiia bacterium | reverse complement strand
GGGCCCGGCCATCTGGCCGGGCCCCGGTTTCATCTCCGCACGCACGGTGCTCAATCGTCCGACGTGACGTCCACCTCGACGACCGTGGTCGACTGATCCCCCTCCCCCATCAGCGCCGCCACGAAGGCCGACCCGGCCGCCAGCAGTTCCTTCGCCGCCGTCACCAGGTGCGGCGAGGCGGCCTCGAAGGCGTCCCGCAGCGCCATCCGCACGTCGTCGTTCATGCGCCCTCCCGCGCCGCGAACTCGATCCGCAGCTCACCGCCGGACAACTTTGCGCCGGCCACGTCGCGCCTTCGAAACGCATCGGGCAGCACCAGCGACCGGCGGTACTGGCCGACAGTGACGCTCAAGTCTGCGCCCCGATGCCGAACATCGATGTCGCTCCCATCGACGAATGGCACCGAGAAGGTCAGCGAAACCGTCTCGCCGCGATCGTCCACGACGAACGGCACCGCTCCCGAGAACCCCTCGATCGGGTGGCGGTCGCCGTACAACTCGTCGCCGACGGTGCCCAGCCGCTCGAGGCCGACCATCTCCTCGTCGAACAGTCGCAGCCGGACCACGTCCACATCGGGGAACGACGTCTCGATGTCCGCCAGGTGCCCGGCCTGCAGCGTCTTCCAGCGGGCGAAGTACGGGGCTTCGATCTCCTCGGGCAGGACCCGGTTGACGATGACGCCGTCCACCGAATAGCCGAAGAAGCCCAGGTAGGTGTAGGTGCGCCTCGCCTCGGCCACCACCATCTTCTCGGGGTTGACCACCAGCCGGGCGGTGGTGATACGCGGGTCGGTCAGCAACACCTTGGCCGCCTGGATGCCCTCGAACACCTTCTCCACCGACCCGAAGACACGATCCTCCGGCACCGGGAGGTTGGTCACCTTCGTGAGGATCGGTCGGGCCGCCCGCATGATGCGGCGCTCGGCCGGCATGACCCGTTCCACGTACCACTCGAGCACCTCGGGCAAGGTCAGCAGTCGCAGCGTCTCGGCTGTCGGGGCGCAGTCGACGATCACCACGTCGTAGTCGCCGCTCAGGGCGTGGGAACGAACCTCGAGAAGCGCGAACAGCTCCTCCATGCCCGGGAACACCAGAACCTCCTCGACCTGGAGGCCCGTAGCACCACCCCATTGGAACACGTTGAGCAGCTGCTCGTGGATGTCGCCCCACATGCGCTCCAGCTGCTCGTGCGCGTCGATCTGCTGGGCGTGGAGCCGATCGGCGATCTCGACCGGTCGGTCGGCCAGCGTCACATCGAAGGCGTCGGCGAGCGAATGAGCAGGATCCGTGGACATCACCAGCGTGCGCATGCCCTGCGAGGCGGTGCGGACCGCCGTGGCGGCGGCGACGGTGGTCTTCCCCACGCCACCCTTGCCCGTGACGAGCAGGATTCGGGCCGTGTCAGCGGTCACGGATGATCGTCAGGAGTTGAGCGACTCGACCCGCTTGCGCAGGCCTCGCAGCGCGGTGCCCACCAACTGCTTCTCGGCTTGGCGGCGCAGGAAGCCGGGAATCGTGAAGGCGGGCGTCACCCGGAGGGCATAGACCACCGACGTCCCCCCGTCGACCTCGCTGAACTCGTACGAGCCCTCGAGTTCCTTGATGTCGCTGTTGGGCTCGGCGGTCCAGGACATCGAGTGGGGCGCGTCGTAGTGGTAGACGAAACGGGTGGTGATCTGCTTGATCATGGCGTCGATGGTGAGCTCGACGGTCGTCGGGCGACCCTCGTCGTCGCGCTCGATCACCTGAACTCGCTTCACCTCGGATGCCCACTCGGGATAGTCCTCCAAACCGGCCGCCACGTCGAAGCATTCGGTCGGGGTCGCGTTGATCTCGATGTTCTGGATGGTGCTGTCCGCCACGGAGGTCAGCGTAGCGTGCGGCGGAGTCCGCGCCAGCGGTCAGGCGTGGCGCACCGCCCGGCCCGTGGCGCGGAAGTATCCGACGTTGCGACAGAGCGTTTCGCCCACCTGCCAGGCATAGGCCTGCGGCTGGTGGACGTCGCCGAAGTAGTGGTAGCGGGGCCGATGCTCCAGCAGATAGTCGAGAACGACCTGCGAGGAGCGCTCCAGCCGTCCGGTCACGACGTCGCGATGCAAGGGCTCCACCGAAGGGGCCACGTGGGTGCAGAGGATGTCGACCTTCCCGAGCGACGCCAGCTTCTCGGCCATCTCGTCGTGGGACACCTCCCCGCGAGCGTTCACCGGGGTCGGCACACCGCCTCCGGCGAACCCGATCGAATAGCCCTCCAGCTCGATGACCTCACCGTCCACCCACCTGACGCCGTCCGGGAGCGAGGCGCGGAGCTCCTCCGGCCAGTCCACATTGCCGTAGGTCACGTAGGCGTTGGCGCCATCGAGCGCCCTGGTGGTCTCGGCGTGCTGGTCGGCGACGGCGGCCACGATGCGGGTTCGTATCTCGTCCTCTCGGCCCTCGACCGCCTTTCGCCACAGCGTCCGGGTCGCCTCCCAGTTCGACGTGCGGCGGTTTTCGATGAGCTGGCGGGTGTGGTCGGAGCCGTAGACGTCCTCCGCCATCCCATGGCCGGTCCGGTAGTCGATGAAGTTCAGCAGGTCACCCAGCACCAGCAGCGCCTCACCGGTGGCGGCCACCTCGGCCAGCGCATCGAAGCGGGCGTGGACGTCGCTGACGATCAGCACTCAGCCGACCGCCCGGTCGCTGTAGACGACCATCGCCGCCGCCGCCAGGACGGCCAGCACGGCGGCCAGCCATGCGGTCACACCGGCGAACGACGCCGACAAGCCTGCGATGCCGAACGTGACGCCGGCCGCGATCACCCGCCGGATGAGGTCGGCCGATGGGCGATCTCCGCGGCGGGCTTCGACCACCAGCCACCACAGCAACCCTGCGAGCCCGGCGATCAGGGAGGCGGCGTAGACCGCTCTCACCTCTCGAGGACCCGCTGGGCCTGCACGGCGGCGGCGATGACGAGGATGAACCAGACCCCGGCGATCACCGAGAGCACCCTGGGCCGCAGGAAGATGTCGTCCGCCTGGCCGGAGGCGATGCGGTAGGCATCGTGGGCCGCCAGCATCCAGATGGTCAGGCCGATGAAGGTGAGGAAGGCACCGAGCACGGTGACCCCGATCACCAGCAGGTAGACACCCATGCCGAGCGAGATGACGGTGAGGGCCAGGATCGTCGCCGCCAGCAGACCCTGCTGAAGCACGAAGTGACCGCCGCCGGGGAGGATGGACCGGCGGAGCGCATCGGTGGGATCGACCTCGACCGTCTCCGGCTTGCCGCCGAACGAGTCATAGATCGATTGTTGGCACACCGGGCATTGCACCTGGCCTACCGGCACGTCCGTGTCGCAGAACCGGCACCGCCACGTCTGGGGCCCGGCGTCGTCCTCCAGAAGCGCCAGCTGCTCGCCGCCGGTCGGCGGAGGCGGAGGCGTCGCCGGTGCAGGGTGGTCGTGATCGGTGCGGCGCGGGGCCGGGGTTTCGACCATCGGAGGCGGGTCCGGCTCCGGCTCACGGAACCGCTCGAAGCACTGATTGCACCACGTGGCCCCGGCGGGGTTCGACGCGCCGCAGGCGGGGCAGGTGATCGGTTCGGACATGGCCACCAGGGTACCGAGCCGGGTGCGTTCGGGGTGGACCCCGCGCCGGGCTGGCGCCGAGCTTCGGGCGATATGATCCGGGCCATGTCCGAGCCCATCAATCGCGTCAGCCGGCGCATCACGCAAGAGGCATCGCAGGGCGCCAGCCAGGCGATGCTGTACGCCACCGGCCTCACCGCCGAGGACATGAACAAGGCCCAGGTCGGGATCTCGTCCATGTGGTACGAGGGGAACAGCTGCAACATGCACCTCGACGACCTGGCGGCGATCGTCAAGGAGGGCGTGGTCGAAGCCGGCATGGTCGGCATGCGCTTCAACACCATCGGCGTATCGGACGGCATGTCGATGGGGACCGACGGAATGTCGTTCTCGCTGCAATCGCGCGATCTCATCGCCGACTCCATCGAGACCGTGATGAGCGCCCAGTGGTACGACGCCAACATCTCGATCCCGGGCTGCGACAAGAACATGCCGGGGACGCTCATGGCGATGGGGCGCCTCAACCGACCCTCCCTGATGGTCTACGGCGGCACCATCAAGGCCGGACACCTCCCGGACGGCACGGCCATCGACATCGCCTCCGCCTTCCAGTCCTACGGCGAGCTGATCGCCGAGCGCATCGACGAGGAGGGGCGCCAGCAGATCGTGCGCAACGCCTGCCCCGGCGCCGGAGCCTGCGGGGGCATGTACACCGCCAACACGATGGCGTCGGCGATCGAGGCACTCGGGATGTCACTCCCCTACTCGTCCTCGACCCCGGCCCGCCATCCGGACAAGCTCGCCGAGTGCCGGGCGGCGGGCGCCGCCATCCGCAAGCTGCTCGAACAGGACATCCGGCCCCGCGACATCATGACCCGCCAGGCCTTCGAGAACGCCATGGTTCTCACGATGGTGATGGGAGGCTCGACCAACGCCGTGCTCCACATGCTGGCCATCGCCCACTCCGTCGATGTGCCGCTGACGCTCGACGACTTCCAGGCGACGAGCAACCGCATCCCGTTCCTTGCCGACCTCAAGCCGTCCGGTCGCTTCGTGATGGAGGACCTGCACGAGGTCGGTGGCACACCCGCCGTGCTGAAGATGCTCCTCGAGCGAGGCGTCATCGACGGGGACTGCCTGACCGTCACCGGCGCCACCCTGGCCGAGAACCTGGCCGACCTGCCGGGACTGGCGGAGGGGCAGCAGATCGTGAGTGACTGGGATTCCCCCATCAAGGAGAACGGCCACATCCAGATCCTGCGCGGCGACCTCGCTCCCGAAGGCTCGGTGGCCAAGATCACCGGCAAGGAGGGCCTCGCCTTCACCGGCACGGCCCTCCCCTACGACAGCGAAGAGGACATGCTGCACGCCCTCGAGCGGGGCGAGATCGGGCCCGGAACCGTCGTCGTGATCCGCTACGAAGGACCGACCGGCGGCCCCGGCATGCCCGAGATGCTGACGCCCACCTCGGCGATCATGGGGGCCGGCTTGGGTCAGGACGTGGCGCTGATCACGGACGGCCGCTTCTCGGGAGCCTCGCACGGCTTCATCGTCGGCCACGTCACGCCTGAGGCCCAGGTGGGCGGCCCGATCGCACTCGTGGAGGCCGGCGACACCATCTCGATCGACTCGGTCGGGCGGCGCATCGACATCGACGTCTCCTCAGAGGAGATGGAGCGGCGGCGGGCTGCGTGGACCGCACCGGACCTGAAGGCGACGAGGGGCACCCTGGCCAAGTACATCAAGACGGTCACCTCGGCCAGCGAAGGCTGCGTCACCGACGCCTGACGGGTGACGCCGCAGAACCCATCCTTCGATGGATTCCGCGCCGGCGCCACTCCTCCTACGTTGCGATCACGCGACGAAGGAGCGAACCCATGGGCGAGCTGGCGATGGTGATCACGACCAAGGCCCAGCCGGGCAAGCGCGACGAGCTGTTCGACCTGTATCGCGAGATCCTCGTCCCTCGCGCCGAGGAGAACGATGCGCAGGAGGTGGTCGTGTGGGCAGCCGACCAGCACGACCCTGACACGTTCTATCTCTTCGAGATCTACGCCGACGGTGCGGCGATGGGCGCCAACGCAGGTGCGCCGTGGTTCGCCGAGTACATGCAGAAGGCGGGACCGCTGCTCGCCGGGGAGCCGACGGTCGGCATGGCCACCCCAAGGTGGAGCAAGGGGGTGTGAACCTCAGAGGTGGCCGTACCAGGCAGCGGCCACTTCGGATCGGGAGGCGAGGCCGGTCTTGGTGAGGATGGCGTGGACGTGGTCCTTCACGGTGGCGACGGCCAGGAACAGGCTGTCGGCGATCTGGCGGTTCGAGAATCCGGCCGCCACCAACGTGGCCACCTCCAGCTCGCGGGGCGACAGGGCCTCGAAGCGGGGATCGGGCCGTGGTGCGACGAACACGATCGGCTCGGAGCCGCTTCGGTCCACCGTGACACTGACCCGCCCGGACGCCAGCTCGACCACCTGAGCCAGCGGCAATGTCGTCGGCTCCTCCCGAACCGAATCGATGAGCGCCAGCACGTCCTGTCGGGTCGCCTCGTCCATCATGGTGTCAATCTAGAGCGAACGGGACCAGCGGTTCCCTGGAGAGGAGCACCCCGGCGTGCACGAGATCATCGACGGCTACTTCGCCGCCATGCGGCGAGGCGATGCGGCCGAGGAAGAGCTCATGGCCCTGTTCGCCGAGGATGCCGTGTACATCGAGCCGTTCACGGGCCAGGAGCCCGCGATCGGCGCCGAGGCGGTGAGAGAGCGGTTCCGCCTGGGATGGCAGCAACCCTTGCCCGAGCTCGAGCTGGACGTGCTCAGCATCGAGGTCGACGGTCGCCACGCCCGCTCCACCTGGGAGTGCCGGTCGCCGGCGCTGCCGGGCCCCATGCGCGGCGAGGACCGCTACGTCATCGAGGACGGCCGCATCACGCGCCTGGAGGTCGTCCTCCAGGATCAGCCCGAGGCGTGAGTCGCCTGCAGGGCGGCCTGCAACTCGGCTCGCACATCGGCGTCGGCCTCCTCTGCGATCGCCGCCTCGAGGAGGCCGGCGGCCACCACACCGCCACAGCGCCCGAGCGCCCAGGCGGCGTGGCCGCGCAGCACCGGATTCGGATGGGCGAGGTAGCCACCGAGGAGCCCGAGGTGCTCTGGCCGCGCCTGGTTGCCGAGCACCACGAGCGCATTGCGCCGCAGCACGTCCGGGTCGTCCTTCGCCAGGTAGAAGTGGTCGTACCGCGCCCGCAGCGGCTCATCGGCCGTGCTCAGAAGCTCGACCAGATCGACTGCGCCCCGCGGCTCCTCGGCGGCATCCAGGAGCTGGAAGCCTGGCGGACAGGCGGTCAGGCAGTCATCACACCCGTAGAGGCGATCCCCCATCAGCGGCCTCTGCCAGGCAGGGATGGAGCCGCCCATCTGCGCCGCCGCAGCCAGGCACCGCCCGGCATCCAGGACCCCCGGTGCGATGATCGCCCCGGTCGGGCAGGCTGGGATGCAGGCCTCGCAGGTACCGCAGCCTCGCACCATCGGCTCGTCGACGGGCAGTGGTGCGTCCGTGACCACCGAGCCGAGCACGATCCACGGGCCGTGGCGCGGGTCGAGCACCATGCTGCTCTTGCCCCACCAGGCGATGCCGGCGCGGACCGCCGCGGCCCGATCCACCAAGCGGTTGTCGTCGATCAGGATCTCCGCTCGGTGGCCGCAAGCCACGAGACGGGCGGCGATGGCCTCCAAGGCAGTCCGCAGCGGCGCGTAGGGATCCTCGACGGCGAAACGAGCGACGACACCGTGCCCCGGCTCGGGCAGCGGGGTGCCGGCCTCCGGCAGATACGGCCGGCTCGCCACCACCAGCCGGTCCGCCCATGGGAACGAGCGGCGGACGTCGGTCGAGGTGTCGGGGTCGGCGAAGGTGAATCGCAGGCCACCGTGCAGGCCATCCGCGACACGGGACCGCACCTCGGTGGCCACGTCGAAGAACGGATCGGCCCCGGCCACCCCGATGGCGCCCAGGCCGTGCTCCACCGCCAGGGCGTCGACCGCCTGCCGGAGCTCGTCGACGCGGCTCATGGCGGAGATCGTATCGACCACGATCCCCCGAGATCCCCGGGCCGGAACTTCTGGGCGCTTCTGCCGTCAGAATGATTGATTCGTGATCCGGGGGGTCGATTCCGTCATGGACAATCTCAGTCGCTACGCAGCCATGGTGCTCATCGCCATCGTCGTCGCCATCGGCATCGCCTACGGGCTCGGCCGGGCCGGCTCCGCCGTGGCCGAACGCATTCCCGAGGTGGCGCTCCCCGACATGCCGAGCGTGCCGGAGATGGTGGAGACGATCGTCGAACCAGAGCCGTTCGAGGACATCTCCCCCTCGATGGTGGCCAACATCCAGGCGCTCTCCGAGCTGACGACCGTCGAGTACACCGAGTACACGACCATCGAGAAGGGCACCGACTCGTCCTGGCTCGATTGGGCCAGAGGTGACACCATCATCATGATGGCGGTCGCCGACACGGGTGCCGGTGTCGATCTCAGCCGGCTGACGGCCGACTCGTTCTCCGTGGAGCCGGTGTCAGGCGTCGTGCAGCTCCGGCTGCCGCCGGCCACCATCCACTATCACGCCCTCGACAACACGGCCACGCAGGTCTACGACCGCAAGACCGGGCTGTTCACCCACGGCGACGCGCAACTCGAGAGCGAAGCACGCCGGGCTGCCGAAACCGCCCTGCTCGAGAAGGCGCTGGCGTCGGGCATCCTGGCCGACGCCGAACGCAACGCCATGGCGGTCATCCGCCAGTTCCTGCTGAACGCCGGGTACACCGACGTGATCGTGCTGCCACCGCCGATCGTCACCCCGTCCGCTCCCGCCCCGATCGCCCCCTGAGCGCTCGCGCGGCGTCCGACTCGCAGGATTCGGTCAGGCCGATTCGGACTGCACGCCGGACGCCCCGGGAGGCGACGCCGGACCCTCGTCGGGTTCACCGTCGTCCTCCCAGGGGACCAGCCGGAGCCGTGGCACGAGCCCTGCCTCAGCCAGGGCGTGAATGGCTGAGGCCTCCGCTGCATCGAAGTCCATCGGCTGGTCGGAGGCCCCGACCCGGGTGAAGGAAACCGGGTCGGCACCGTCCGAGATCTGGAGCACGACCGATACGAGGCAGTCGTCGCAGGCACTCGTGCGCTGCATGACACACCGATCGCAATCGACGTGGAGGGCCGGGTCGTGTTCCATGGCCCGAACGATACGACCGGGGTGTGACAGAAATGGCTGCGCCTCCGGCGTAGCCAGTACCGAGTACTGAGTACCAGGTACGGAGTACTGAGTACCGTGCTGCCACATGCGCGGTTCGGATCTCCTCATCGTGCTCGGCGTCCTCGCCATCGTGGCGGGTGTGGCGGCGCGGTTGGGGCTGCTGTCCTGGTTCGGGAACCTGCCCGGTGATCTGCGGTTCGAGAGTGAGCGCAGCTCGGTGTTCATCCCCATCACGTCGATGCTGATCGTCAGCGTGGCGCTGACGGTCGTGGTCAACGTGCT
>JBPEXB010000041.1:0-15023 GCA_052032125.1 Acidimicrobiia bacterium | reverse complement strand
CGTGCCGGAATCCTTGACCCGAACATACGTTCGGGGTAGGTTCGTCGCCCGCTCGAGGGGACGGTCGACATCCCGCCAGCTTCCATCCAGCGCTCGTTCGACGACATGGGCGTCCCGCTGCACGAGGTGGCGTTCTGTGTGCTGGATCTCGAGACGACCGGTGGCTCGCCTGCCGACTGCGACATCACCGAGATCGGCGCCGTGAGCTATGTCGGCGGTGTCGAGACGGGCAGGTTCCAGACGCTGGTCAACCCGGGTCGGGCCATCCCGCCCTTCATCACGATCCTGACCGGCATCACTCATGCGATGGTCATCGAAGCGCCGCCGATCGAAGAGGCGCTGCCGGGCTTCCTGGAGTTCATCGGGGACAAGGTGATCGTCGGGCACAACGTGCGCTTCGACATCTCGTTCCTCAACGCGGCGGCCGATCGGCTGGGCTACCCGCGGCTCGAGAACCGGGTGGTGGACACCTGTGCGCTGGCGAGGCGTCTGGTGCGGTCCGAGGTGCGCAACCTCAAGCTCAGCTCGCTGGCCGCCCACTTCCGCTCCCCCGTCACA
Organism: Acidimicrobiia bacterium; assembly: GCA_052032125.1. GTDB lineage: Bacteria > Actinomycetota > Acidimicrobiia > Spongiisociales > Spongiisociaceae > JBPEXB01. The sequence continues at coordinate 14,465 of JBPEXB010000041.1, read as the reverse complement.
CCCAACCACCGGGCGTTCGACGATGCCATGGCGACCGCCCACGTCCTCCATGCGCTGCTGGAGCGGGTCGGCACCATGGGTGTCACGGCCCTCGAGGACTTGCTGCAACTCCCCACGGCCAAGGGGTCACCTCACTACGGCAAGATCGGCCTCGCCCAGGAGCTGCCCCGGCGTCCCGGCGTGTACCTGTTCAAGGACCGGACCGGGTCGGTCTTCTACGTCGGCAAGGCCAAGAACCTGCGCACCAGGGTGCGCTCCTACTTCTACGGCGACGACCGCCGCCGCACCGAGACGATGCTCCAGGAGCTGGACGAGATCGATTACGACGTGTGCGCCACCGAGTTGGAGGCGTCGGTCTCGGAGCTGCGGCTGATCCACGCCCACCGGCCCCGACACAACACCCGCTCGAAGCCTCCGAAGGCGTCGCACTGGCTGACCCTCACCGACGAGGCGTTCCCGCGACTGTCCATCGCCCGCACCCCCAAGCAGGAGGCCCAGGCCACGCTCGGCCCGTTCCGGCGCCACCGCACGGCGGTCCGCATCCGCGAGGCGATCTGGGACGCGTCCTCGATCCGCCGCTGCTCGGGTGCTCCTGGGAAGCGCAGCGCTCCGTGTGCCTTCTCCCAGATGGGCGTCGCCGTGTGCCCCTGCGACGGCCGGCTGACCGCCGAGGACTACCAGCCGGTGGTCGCTCAGGTGGCGAAAGCCATCACCTCGGCACCGGGCCTGCTCCTGGAGCCGCTGGCCGCCCGGGTGGCGGTTCTGGCCGAGGCGCAGCGATTCGAGGAGGCGGCCTGGGTTCGGGATCGCTACCAGGCGCTGGCCAGGGCCATCGAGCGGCGGCGAGCATGGACGACGCTCGAGCGAGCCGGCCGCATCTGGGCGGAGTCGAGCGACGGTGCCGCGTGCATCGATCACGGGCGCCTCGTGGCCGCCTGGACGAGGGGCGAGAGCCCTCCCTTGATCCCGCCCTACGTGGCGCCGGAGGCGCACCGGCAGGTGCCGCCCTCGGTGGCCGCCGCAGAGGAGGCACACCTCGTCTGGCGTTGGCTGACGAGCGAGCGGGTTCGCTTGCTCGAGTCGACCCATCCCCTGGACTCCCCAGCCCGGCCGGTGCCGGTGCTGTCGCTGGCTGCGTGACCCGGCGGGAAGGCGCCTCGACCAGCGGCTAACTTGCACGCCATGGCCATTCGCGAACCTGCCTGGACGATCGGCATCGAAGAGGAGTATCTCCTCGTCGACCCGGACACCCGCGAGTTGGTGACCGACCAGCCGCCGGGCCTGATGGACGAGGCCAGCAAGGTGCTGGAAGGGCAGGTGAGCCCGGAGTTCCTCCGTTCACAGATGGAGATCGGCACGAAGGTCTGCGCGGACGTCAAGGAGCTTCGGGCCGATCTGTCCAGGCTCCGCTCGGTCGTGGTCGACGCGGCCACCAACCACGGCGTGCGGGCGATCGCCGCCTCCACCCACCCGTTCGCTCGCTGGCAGGAGCAGCAGGTCACCGACGCCCAGCGGTACCGGGCGCTGGCGGCCGACATGCAGGCCGTCATGCGTCGGCTGATGATCTCCGGGATGCACGTCCACGTCGGCATCGAGGACCAAGAGCTGCGCATCGACCTGATGGGCCAGGCCGCCTACTTCATGCCCCACCTGCTGGCGCTCTCGACCTCGTCGCCCTTCTGGGCCGGCATGGACACCGGGCTGAAGAGCTACCGCAAGACGGTCTTCAAGGCGGCTCCCCGCACCGGGCTCCCCGAGCACTTCGCTTCGTGGGGCGAGTACGTGCGACACGTGTCGGTCCTCGTCGACGCCGGCATCATCGAGGACGCGTCGAAGATCTGGTGGGACATCCGGCCCTCGGTGCGCTACCCGACGCTGGAGATGCGGGTGGCCGACCTGCCCACCCGGATGGAGGACAGCCTGTGCATCGCCGCCGTCTACGTCTGCATCCTGCGCATGCTGTGGCGCCGCCGGGTGAAGAACCAGCGGTGGCGCTCATACGCCAACTTCCTCGTGGAGGAGAACTTGTGGAGAGCGCAGCGCTACGGCGTCGACAACGGCCTGGTCGACTTCGGCAAAGGTGAGCTGGTCCCGTTCGTCGATCTCACCGAGGAGCTCATCGAACTGCTGCACCCCGATGCCGAGTCCCTCAACTGCGTCGACGAGCTCGAGCACGCCCGCACGATCGTCCAGCGCGGGACCTCGGCCGACCTGCAACTCGCCGCCTACCGGGCCGCCCTGGCCGAGGGCGCGACCGAACGCGAGGCGCTGATGGCCGTCGTCGACCTCCTGATCGAGGAAACCGTCGTCGGCCTCTGAGCCAGACGTCCCGACATGCGATTCATCGTCAGGCAAGGGACCGATCCGATCGCCAAGGCCGATCGCACCATGCTGGCGGCCATGGGCATGGGGGCGGGTGGCGTGCTCAAGATCGGCCCGACGGCGGTGCTCGTGCGACCGGCTCGCGTCCAGGAGCCAACCGCCCTCGAGCTCGGACCCTCGGCACTGGCCAACGCCGGCCTCGCAGTTGGCTCGTCGGCGGAGGCGACCAGGGGACTGCTCCCCCAGGCGGGGCGGGTGGTGCTGACCGGCGAAGGCGGGTCTCCCGACAGCGGGACCCTGCGGAAGGCCCTCAACGGACAGCCGATCTCCGAAGGCGACACGATCGTGATCGACCCCCGGTATCTGGAGGGAGACGACCCGGTCACCATCACGGTGGGTGAGGTCGAGCCGGCTCCCTCGTCGCTGGTCGGCTATGCGACGTCGTTCGTGCGGGAGGGCGACGCATCCGAGCCGGCCACCGCGGCGGTCGAGACGGAGCAGACCCGGGCCCTGCTGGCCGGGTTGGAGACCGAGTTGGACGTGTTGACCGGCTGGCTGTCGCTGTTGACCTCGCCGGCCGACCTGCCGACGACGTGGGGGCTCCCGGCGGTGGCCGGGGTGATCCTCGAGGGACCTTCGGGGGTCGGGAAGAGCGAGTTGGTTCGGGCGGCGGCGGCGGCGGCGGGGGCCGACATCCGCGAGGTCAGCCTCGACCTCGTGTTCAAGCCGGAGCGGCTGCTCGACCTCCTCGAGAAGGCCGCCAAGGAGACTCCGTCGCCCGGGGTCATCTTCGTGGACCGGCTGGAGGCGGTCACCGGTGACGAGGGCCTGGTGTCGTTCAAGAGCCAGGTGGGGGCCATCCTGCGGTGGTTCACCGACGCCGTCTCCGAGAAGCCGGGGCTCGCCTGTGTCCTCGGGGTGGCCGCCCGCCGCCACATCGACGCAGCGCTGGCATCCTCTCCCCTGCTCCCCCGCACGCTGACCATCCCGCCGCCCGACCTGGCCAGGCGCCGGCTGCTGTTCGAGTCGGGTCTCTCCAGGGTCCCGACCGAAGGGGTGGACTGCGAGGCGCTGGCTGCCCGCTCGGCCGGTTTCTCCGGGGCCGACATCATGGCCGTGATCGTCCACGCCTCGGCCATGATCGCTCGCAGCTCCGAGCCGGTCACCCAGCAGCACCTGCTCGACGCCATCGCCGAGACGACGCCGTCGCTCGGCTCGGTGCCGATGGGCGAGATCCCGTCCTATGGCTTCGACCGCGTCGCCAACCTCGAGACGGTCAAGTCCCGCCTGAGCGAGGCGGTGATCTGGCCGATGCAAGACCCGGGCCGATTCGCCTCGATGGGCATCGACCCGCCTGGCGGCATCCTCCTCTACGGGCCGCCTGGCACCGGCAAGACCTTCGTCATCCGGGCGCTCGCCAACGAATCGGGTGCTGCGTTCTTCGCCGTCAAGGGGGCCGAGCTGCTCGACAAGTTCGTCGGCGAGTCGGAACGGGGGGTACGGGAGGTGTTCTCGCGCGCCAGGGCGGCGGCACCCGCCATCCTCTTCTTCGACGAGCTCGACGCGCTGGCCCCGGTGCGGGGCACGTCCACGACGTCGGTCACCGACTCGGTGGTGGCCGCCCTGCTCACGGAGCTGGACGGCATCGGCGGTCGGGGCGACGTCGTCGTGATCGGCGCCACCAACCGGCGAGATCTGATCGACCCGGCACTGCTGCGCTCGGGACGATTCGAGGTGCACATCGAGCTCGGCCTCCCGGTGGCAGCGGCACGGCGGGCACTGCTCGGCATCACCGATGTGCCCTTCGCAGACGAGGTCGATCTGGACGAGCTGGCCGAACGCACCGACGGCCTGTCGTTCGCCGACCTCACGGGTCTGCTGCGGGAAGCAGCACTGGAAGTGCTGCGCGCCGGCACCGCCGGGCCGGTGCACTGGCGGCACCTGGAGACCGCTCTGACACGGTTCGCCGACCGCTGACCAGCCCTTTGGGGACCGCCTCGAATCGTCCCTTCGGCCGCGAACTCGTTCCCATATACTGAGAGTGGCGGAAAAAAGGGGTTTTCATGCGTACACGGCGACGTGGCACGCTGTCATGGGGCGACGACCGGGGGGCGAATCTTCTCGAGACCGCGTTGGTGGTCTTGCTGATCTCACTGACGGCGCTGGCCGCCATCGGCTATTTCGGGCAGAACACCAACGCCCTGTGGGATGAGGTGCCGGCCTCCTTCGACACGGGCAACACCGGCGACTCCGGCGGTGGAGACGGCGGATCGGGCGGCGGATCCGGCGGTGGGTCCGGCGGCGGCGGAGGCGGTGATGGCGGTGGCACCGTGATCATCTGCGATCCCGACCCGTGCCCGCCCGACGGCGACGGCTGACCCAGCCTCCAGCGACCGGCGGCATTCAGGCTTGGGCCTGCGGGGGGAACCGCTCCAGCGCCTCTGACAGTGACAATCGTCCCTCGTAGAGCGCCCGCCCGACGACGGCACCGTCGATGCCTCGGTCGGCCAGTGCAGCCAGATCGTCGATCGTCGTGACACCTCCGGCAGCCATCACCTCTGCGCCCTGCGCTTGGCGACGAACGTCGGTGAGCAGCTCGAGATCGGGTCCCTCCATCGTGCCGTCACGGGCGACGGCGGTGACCAGCAGCACGACCACCCCGGCCTCGAGCACGGCGCCGAGCACCTGATCGATGGGGCGGCCCTCGTCCAGCCACCCCGCACCCGTGGCGCGACCGTCACGGACGTCGATCGCGGCCACCACCCGGCTGGGCCCCAGGGCGGACACCGTGTCCGCCAGGATCTCCGGCTCCCAGACCGCGCTGGTCCCCAGCATGACTCGCTCGATCCCGCGCTCACCTGCGTGGCGAGCGCTCTCGACGGACCGGATTCCGCCGCCCAGCTGAACCGTCGCGCCGACCGCCGCCACCTGGTCCCACAGGTCCTGTGAAGGCCGGCCGGAGCGGGCACCGTCCAGGTCCACCACGTGGACGAGGTCACACCCTTCGTCGACCCAGGCGCGGACCTGCGACGCCGGGTCGGGGCCGTAGGCGGTCACAGCGTCGTAGCGGCCCTGGAACAAGCGGACCACCCGGCCGCCCAGCACGTCGACGGCCGGTATCACTCGCATGGGGCCACCCCGGCCGGGCAACATCGATCTTGCAGAGAATGTGTCACTGTTTTACCATGCTAAAACGTTTCAGCATGCTAAAACATCGCGACAGTCCACTGCAAGGCGACCGACATGGCCGACATCGACCCGAGAGACGAATGGCGCACCGATCAGCTCGACGAGTTGTGCGCAGCCTTCCTGACCCTCGAGACCGCCGACGAGCTGGCTTCGTTCCTTCGCGACCTGTGCACGTTCCGTGAGCTGGAGGAGCTGTCGAGCCGCTGGACGGTCGTGCAGCTGCTCGACGCCGGGATCCCCTACCGGGAGATCGCCGAGCGCACCGGGACCTCGACGGCCACCATCACCCGGGTCAACCAATGGCTGCAGCACGGGACCGGGGGCTACCGGCTGGCCCGTGAGCGGCTGGAGGCGGCGGCCCGATGACCGACCGAACGATCCGCCTGGCGGTGCCGAACAAGGGACGCCTCCAGGACAGCACCGTCCGACTGCTGAGGGAGGCCGGCCTCGTGTTCGAGCCGACCGAGCGGGCGCTGTCGGTGCGGGTGCGCAACGTCGACCTCGACCTGCTGTTCGTCCGGACCGAGGATGTCGTCGAACTGGTCGCCGACGGGGTGGCGGACCTCGGGATCACCGGGCTCGACATCACGGCCGAGGCCGACCGCAACCTCGACGTGGTCCTGCGACTCGGCTACGGCCGGTGCGAGCTGATGCTGGCCGCCCCCAAGGACTCCGACTTCGACAAGCCCGAGGACTTCGAGGGCCTGCGGATCGCCACCAGCCACCCCTCGCTCACCGAGCGGTTCTTCGCCGAGCGAGGCGTGGAGGTCACCGTGATCACCCTGCGAGGCTCCGTGGAGGTGGCGCCGAAGCTCGGCGTGGCCGAAGCGATCGTCGATCTGGTGTCGACCGGCAGCACCCTCATGGTCAACGGGCTGCGGCCGGTGATGCCCGTCCTCGCCAGCGAGGCCGTGCTGCTCGCCGCCCCGTCGACGAGTGCCCTTCGCCGCGACGAGCTCACCCGGGTGACCACCGCCCTCGATTCGGTGGTGGCCGCCCGCGCCAAGCGCTACCTCTTGCTCAACGCCCCGAACGATGTCATCGATCGGATCGTCGAGATCGTCCCCGGGCTGGAATCACCGACGGTCATACCCCTGGCGGAGGCGGGCATGGTGGCCGTGCACTCGGTCGTCAACGCCGACGACATCTGGAACGTCCTCCCCGAGCTCAAGGCGGTCGGTGGGCGCGACATCCTCGTGCTCCCGATCAGCCAGCTCGTCCCGTGACCAGCACCCCGGCGCTCGCCGGCCTCATGCGCACCCGTGTGTTGGCGTCGCTGACCACCGAGCAACGCCGCTCCCTGGTCCGCCGCTCTGCCGTTCCCAAGCCGGAGATCCGGGCGGCGGCGGCGGCGATCTGTGCCGAGATCGCCGGAGGTGGCGACGAGGCGCTCCGGGCGGCGGGCGAGCGCTTCGGCGGAGGCCGGCCGACGGCGCTGGTGCCGGCTGGCGAGCGAGCCGCTGCGGTGGCGTCGCTGCACACCGATCTGCGCACGTCGCTGGAGGCCGCCATCGAGGCCGTCCGGCGCCACCACCAGGCCCAGCGTCCGGCCGAGCACGGGCACGAGACCTCTCCCGGCGTGCGGATCGATCGCCGCTGGGCCCCGCTCCGGAGGGTGGGGGCCTACGTGCCGGGCGGCAAGGCGGCCTATCCGTCGAGCCTGATCATGACGGTCGTGCCGGCGCAGGTGGCGGGGGTCAGCGAGATCGTGGTCGCCTCGCCGGCCGACGCCGACGGGGCGCTCGACGAGACCCTGCTGGCCGCTGCCGAGTTGCTCGGCGTCGACGAGCTCTACGCCATGGGCGGGGCTCAGGCAGTGGCCGCACTGGCCTACGGCACCGAGACCATCGAGGCGGTCGACTCGATCGTCGGCCCCGGCAACGCCTGGGTGACCGCCGCCAAGCTGGAGGTACTCGGCACGTGTGCCATCGACATCCCTGCCGGGCCCAGTGAGGTGCTGGTCCTCGCCGATCACACCGCCGAGCCCCTTCTGGTCGCCATCGATCTGCTCTGCCAGGCCGAGCATGGGCCCGACTCCCCGGCGATCCTCGTCACGACCGACGCCTCCCTCCCCGAACGGGTGTCGGCCGCCATGGCCGGGCTCCTCGAGCAGCTGCCGCGGCGGGCCATCCTCTCTGCCGCGCTCACGGACCACGGCGAGGTGCTCGTCGCTGACGACCTCGACGAAGCGGTCTCGTTCGCCAACGCCTACGCCTCGGAGCACGTGACGGTGCTGACCGCAGATCCCGAGGCGGTGGCGGAGCGCGTCACGCGGGCCGGCTCGGTGTACGTCGGGCGGTGGTCACCCGAGTCGGCCGGCGACTACGCCACCGGCGCCAATCACGTCCTGCCCACCGGCGGCCTGGCCAGGGCCTACGGACCGCTCGGTGTCGAGGACTTCGGCAGCTGGCGGCAGGTCCAGACGCTCACCGAGCGGGGTCTGGCCGGCATCCGGCCGACGATCGAGCACCTGGCGACGGCGGAAGGGCTCGACGCCCACCGGCTCGCCGCCTCCTTGCGTTTCGACGATCCATCAGAAGGAACACCATGAACGAGCAGCCGAGTCAGCGCATCGGCAAGGTCCAGCGCCAGACGTCCGAGACCTCCGTCGAGGTGATGATCGACCTCGACGGTTCCGGGCAGTCGTCGATCAGCACCGGAGTCGGGTTCTTCGACCACCTGCTGACCTCGCTCGCCCACCATGCCCTGTTGGATCTCACCGTCACGTGTACCGGCGACCTCGAGATCGACGACCACCACACCGTGGAGGACACGGCGCTGGTGCTGGGCTCTGCGCTCGCCGAGGCACTGGGCGATCGGGCAGGCATCCAGCGATTCGGAGACGCCCGCGTGCCGATGGACGAGGCGGTGGCGTCGGCGGTGCTGGACATCGGGGGCCGGCCCTATGCGGTCATCGACCTCCAACTCGCCACGCCCTCGATCGGCAACTTGACGACGCAGAACATCCCGCACTCCCTGGAGGCGCTGTGTCGGACGGCCGGCTTCACGCTGCACCTCGAGGCCACGGGCTCCAACGACCACCATGTGGCGGAAGCGGCGTTCAAGGCGCTCGCCCGCGCCCTGCGGGTCGCCGTGGCGCCAGACCCGCGCCGGCAGGGCGTCGCATCGACCAAGGGCACGACGTGACCGCTTCCCCGTCGATCGCCGTCATCGACCACGGCGCCGGCAACCTCGTCTCGATCGCCCAGGCACTGCGCCGGGCCGGCGCCGAGCCGCGGATCGCCGCCTCCGGAAGCGACCTACAGGGAGCCGAGGCCGTCGTGCTGCCAGGGGTCGGGGCCACCGGCGCCGCCATGCGCCGGCTCGACGAGGCGGGTCTGGTCGGGCCGCTGCGCTCCTGGGGCGGCCCGCTGCTGGGGATCTGCGTCGGCCTGCAGCTCTTCTTCGAGACCAGCGAAGAGGACGGCGGGCGCTGCCTGGGCCTGATGGGCGGTGACGTGCGGCGCCTGGCCGACGCTCCTCTGTTGCCCCACATCGGGTGGAACGATCTGCTCACCAACGGCGACCCGCTGTTCGCAGGCGTCGATCCGGCCGCCACGTTCTACTTCGTGCACAGCTTTGCTCCCGTGCCGGCGGACGACTCGACGGTCATCGCTCGTTCGACCTATGGAGCGCCCTTCGCCGCGGCCGTCCGTTCCGGCCGGCGAGTGGGAGTGCAGTTCCACCCCGAGCGCAGCGGCGAGCCGGGCCTGCAGGTCCTGAGGAACTTCGTCGGCGAGGTCGTCGCCACCGTTGACGACCCGGCGGCGGCGAGCGTCCCATGACCCTGCGCACGAGGGTCATCGCCTGCCTGGACGTCCAGCACGGGCGGGTGGTCAAGGGAGTCAATTTCGTCGACCTGACCGACGAGGGCGACCCGGTCGATCTCGCTGCCCGCTACGCCGCCGAGGGCATCGACGAGGTGGTGTACCTCGACATCGCCGCCTCGCCAGAGGCTCGGCCGGCGCTCCTCGACACGGTGCGCCGCACCGCCGAGCAGGTCTTCATCCCGCTGACGGTGGGAGGAGGCGTGCGATCGGTCGCCGACATGCGGGCGGTCCTGCGGGCCGGAGCGGACAAGGTCTCGCTCAACACCGCCGCCGTCCGCCGCCCCGCGTTGATCGACGAATGCGCCGAGGCCTTCGGTCGCCAGTGCGTGGTGCTGGCGATCGACGCCAAGGCGGTCGGCCCCGGGCTGTGGCACGTGTTCGTCAACGGCGGTCGTGAGGACACCGGGCGCGACGCGGTCCAATGGGCGAAGGAGGGCGTCGAGCGCGGAGCCGGGGAGATCCTCCTCACGTCGATGGATCGGGACGGCACCAACGACGGGTTCGACGTGGAGCTGCTGCGGACGATCACCGGGCACGTCAGCGTGCCGGTGATCGCATCGGGCGGGGCCGGGAACGCCGATCACTGTGTTGCGGCCGTCGTCGACGGCGGCGCTTCCGCAGCGCTGGCGGCGTCGATCTTCCACCGGCGGGAGATCGAGATCGGCGCCGTGAAGGATGCGATGGAGCTCGCGGGGCTGGCGGTGCGGCGTGCCTGACCGCGTCGTCAGGTTCGACGAGGCGGGACTGGTCCCGGCGGTGGTCCAGCACGCACAGACCGGCGAGGTGCTGATGCTGGCGTGGATGAACCAGGAGGCCCTCGACGCCACCACCCAGACGGGCCAGGTCCACTTCTGGTCCCGCTCTCGCCAGGAGCTGTGGCGCAAAGGTGCCACCAGCGGCCACACCATGGCGTGCACATCGCTGTCGACCGACTGCGACGGTGACACGGTGCTGGTCCGGGTGCTCCCGGAAGGGCCGGCGTGTCACACCGGTTCCAGGACGTGCTTCGCGCCCGAGGAGCCGGCGCCCCAGGGCTTCGCGGACCTCGAGCAGCTCTGGGCCACCGTCGAGCAACGGCTGACGGCAGAGACCTCGAGCGACCGGTCCTACACCGCCGCCCTGGCGGCGGGCGGTGTCGAGTCGACCGGCGCCAAGGTGACCGAGGAGGCCGCCGAGGTGGTCGAGGCTGCCGGGCTCCACCGTGACGGGGCCGTCGACGACCTGCGGGTGGCGGAGGAAGCCGCCGACCTCGTCTATCACCTCCTGGTGCTCCTCGCCGAGCGCGGGGTCCGGCCCGCCGCCGTCATGGAGGTGCTGCGATCGCGTCGCCCCGCTCGGACCGGCCGATAGGATTGGTCGTCATCCCGCACCGACGCGGCCCGACCCCAGGAGAGACGCAGCGCATGGACATCAGGGATCTGTTCAGCGTCCGCATGCTGGGCTGGAGCCAGCGGCGCGCCCTGCGTGCTCATACCCAGCGAGCACAACCGCTGTTCGAGGCCATGCTGGAGGACGATCCCGACGGGCTGCAACTCGCCGAATGGCCGCTGGCGGAGCTGCCGGCTGCCGAACGACTCGCCGAGGCGAGCAGCGACGAGGTCATCTCGACCGCCGTGGCGGCAGCCGGACACCTCCGCAAGATCCCGGTCAAGGACACCTTTCGCGAGCTGTCGCTCAAGCCTCCTCGCGCCTACCGAATGCAGTTCGCCTCGATCCGCGTGCTCGAGGTCAGTGCCGAAGCCGGCATCCCGTTCGGCCTCGCCGACACGAAGCTGCTCGTCGCCATCGCCCTGAACGCAGCCACGGTGGAGGGCTCCGGGGAGTCGACGATCACCCACGGTGCCGAGTGGCCCGACTTCGCCGCCCAGATGATCACGAGCAGGCTGGTCGCCCCTGAGCGCCTGGACCTCTTCGACGCCGCCATCTCGGCCGCCGAGATGCTCGACGGCGGCCTGTACGACGGCGCCCTGGCCACCCAGATCGTGCGCGCCGGCAACCGGCTGGCTCGGGTCAAGAGCCCCAGCTACGAGGTCGGCGAGATGCACACTCGCATCCAGCGCATCCTCCAGAAGCCGACCACCCTGCTGCGCGTCAGCCTGCCCTGAGGGAAGGTCGAGCGGCCGCCCGGCGTTGGCAACGGTCGACCGTCGACGAACAACGAGGAGCAGCATGAGCACGACCTACGACGTCATCGTCATCGGCGCCGGCCCGGCGGGCGAGAACGCCGCCGACCTGGCGGTGCGCGGGGGCCTGTCCGTGGCGATCGTGGAGAGCGAGCTCGTGGGCGGCGAATGCAGCTACTGGGCCTGCATGCCGTCCAAGGCGCTGCTCCGCCCCGGCGAGGTCCTCGACATGGCGCGCCGGGTTCCCGGGGCCGCCGAGGCGATCACCGGCTCGATCGACGTCGAGGCGGCACTGGGACGACGGGACGCCATGGCTGCCAACTGGGACGACAGCGGTCAGGTCGAGTGGCTCACCGGAGCGGGCGTCGACCTCCTGCGCGGGCACGGCCGGCTGGCGGGTGAGCGTCGAGTCGAGGTGACCGACGGCGAAGGCATCGGCACGACCTACGAGGCGGCCAAGGCCGTGATCGTGGCCACGGGCACCGGCGCGGCGATTCCCCCGGTTCCTGGCCTACGCGAAATCGCCTCCTGGGACAACCGCGACATCACGGCCGCCAAGGAGGTCCCCCGCCGGCTCCTCGTCGTCGGCGGCGGAGTCGTCGGCGTCGAGATGGCCCAGGCCTGGAAGTGGCTGGGCGTCGAGGAGATGACCGTCGTCGAGATGGCACCCCGCCTGCTCCCCCGCGAGGAGCCGTTCGTCGGCGAAGAGTTGCAGGCCGCCTTCGAGCGCATGGAGATCTCGGTGCTCGTCGACACGGCCCTCACCGCCGTGGAGCGCGAGGGCGCCGACGGGCCGGTCACGGCCACCATCGGCGAGGACCAGACCCTCGTCGCCGACGAGATCCTCGTGGCAGCGGGCCGCCGCCCCCTCACCGATGACATCGGGCTCGACTCGATCGGGTTGGAGCCGGGCGGCTACCTCGACGTGGATGATCGGCTTCGCGTCGTCGGCGACCACCAGGACTGGCTCTACGCCGTGGGCGACGTCAACGGTCGATCGCTGCTCACCCACACCGGCAAGTACCAGGCGCGAGTGGCCGGGGCCCACATCGCCGGCCTCGACACCGAGGCGATCGGCGATCGCATCGCCGAGCCGCGGGTCGTGTTCACGATGCCGCAGGTCGCCGCTGTGGGTCTCACCGAGGAGAAGGCCCGTGACCAGGGACACGACGTCCACACCGTGGAGTACGGCACCGGCAACGTGGCCGGCGCCGCGACGCTCGGCCGCGGCTACCGGGGAACGTCGAAGCTGGTGATCGACGCCGACCGGCGCACGATCCTCGGCGCCACCTTCGTGGGGCCCACCGTCGGCGAGATGCTCCACGCAGCCACGATCGCCATCGTCGGAGAGGTCACCCTCGACCGACTCTGGCACGCCGTTCCCTCGTTCCCGACGGTGAGTGAGGTCTGGCTCCGGCTTCTCGAGGCGTATCGCGACACGCACGACCACACCTTCACCTGAGCGTCACCGGTCACGACGTACGAGGGGCCCGGCAATGCCGGGCCCCTCGTGTGTGCGCAGGTCCGTTCACGCCACCTTGCGGAGAGGTGGCGATTCACCCATGAGGTGGAGGCCGAGGAGGACCAGTCGACGACCCACCAGGGTGCTGATCGGACCGCGTGGCGAGACCTGCGGTGCGGATGCGGCGGTTGACCGGGCCGGCGAGCGACCCGGCAGCTGTTCGGTCACGAACGCCGCGCCGGCTCGGTCGGCGAGCTCTGAGGCACGGGCTCGGGCGTGGAGGTGAAGTTCGGGCGTCATGCGGTGTCCTTTCCCTGTGGACGGAGGTAGGTGGCGAGCACCCGGTCGAGCTCGGGCAGGACCTCGGGTCGCAGCGAGTAGGCGCTGGGCTCCTTGAGATCGCCGACCGCGACTCGGATCAAGCCGGCTTGCCGGAGGATCCCGAGGTGGTGGTGCATCGTCGACTTGGCCACGCCGATGTGGGCGGCCAGGTCTCCCAGCCCGGCCGGACCTTGCGCCAGCGTGTGCAGCACGCGGAGACGCTTCTCGTCGGCCAGCGCCTTGTAGACCGACAGCATCCACGACGGCGGCGTGTCAGGATCGGCATCGAGGTGCTCGTCGCCGACCGGGTAGACGAAGAACCGCACGCCCTCGTGCTCGAGCATCAGCGCCCACGGCCTCACCACGAGCGACGGGATGAGGTGATAGCCGACCACGCCAGGCTGGGGCGTGTAGCTGATGCCCTTGGTGGCGAGCTCGATCAATCGCTCGGGGCTCATGGTCAGTGCCATCGTCTCGGTGGCCTCGGCATCTCGCCGGAGGGCGTCGGCGCACCGGGTCAGGTGCTCCTCGAACAGCTCGTCGAACGCAAACCGCAGGAACTCGACGGCGTCGTCGCGTATCGCCCCCGGCGGCTCCGCGAGCAGCGACTGCAGGCCTTCCGTGAACTCCTGCTTCTCGGGCTTGCGCTCCCGCATCTCGGTCAAGAGCTGTTCGATCACGTCGGCATCCCCGTCGGCGGCCGCCTCGGCGAGCTCGGGCCGATCGCGCTCCACGTAGCCGAGGATCGTGCGCCGCAGCGCCCGGTCCTCGAGTGAGGTCAGAGCGTCGAGGAAGGCATCAGGGCTGAGATCCTCGAGGTCGGCAGCCGGCCCGAAGAGGGACAGCCACACGATCCCCGACGCCCTGCTGAGGCGATCGAACCGCAACCGCTGGTCGGGGTGCATGCGGCTGATGTGCGTGTCGTAGAACTCGTGCCCGAGGTCGTTGTCGGCGAAGTGCTGCTTGTCGGCCAGCGACCACAGCGAGGTGAGGACCTCGTAGACCGGCGACCACGACACCTGCACCGGCAATGCCCGCGGACCTTCGGTCAGGTCCCGGAGAGGGGTCATCATGCGCACGCTCCTCGCTGGTCGCAGTCGGGTCGATTCGGTGTCGATCGGTGTTCGTAAGATCGTTCGATGAGTATCGAATTGTTCGATCGAACCGCATGATGGCATGGTGGCAGCCAGTTGTCAACGGATTTCGAACGAGTTTGGT
>JBPEXB010000409.1:0-1829 GCA_052032125.1 Acidimicrobiia bacterium | reverse complement strand
ACGCGAGCTGAGCCCGGCACCCTGCGTGGCCCGATGGCGGGTGACGCTGTCCGATCCGACTGCTACCGTCGGGCGGGCACCGAATCACACCCGTGTGATTCGTCCACAGGTGTGGAGAGCGACTGTGGAGAACGTGTGGATCCTTGTTGATTCGGCGCGCCCGGCGCCCTGACCTGACCGCTTGGAGAAGGGGGACACGGTGGCGGATTCCTTCACCCACCTCCACGTCCACACCGAGTACTCGATGCTCGACGGCGCCGCCCGCCTCGACGAGCTCGTGGCGGCGGCCGCCGCCGACGGTCAGCCCGCCCTCGGGATCACCGATCACGGCAACATGTACGGGATCCTCGACTTCTACCGGGCGTGCAAGGACCGGGGGGTCAAGCCGATCCTCGGTACCGAGGCCTACATGGCCCACGACCACCGCACCGAGCGGGTGGCGGCGCGGGGCAAGATGGACGACTCCGGCGGCGAGGGCGAGGGCGGCAAGAAGCCCTGGTACCACCTCACGCTGCTCGCCGAGAACGAGACCGGCTACAAGAACCTGATCCAGCTGGCCAGCCGCTCGTTCATGGAGGGCTACTACCGCAAGCCCAAGGTCGACTGGGAGCTGCTCGAGGAGCACAGCGAGGGGCTCATCGCCACCACGGGCTGCCTCGGTGGGCACGTGCTGCAGGCCATGGTGCCCAAGGCGATCATGGACCCCGACAAGCAGCAGGTCGACCACCTGTCGGAGGACGAGCGTTTCGACAACGCCGTGCAACTCGCAGGGCGGCTCCAGGACATCTTCGGCCGCAACAACCTCTTCGTCGAGATCCAGGACCACGGCATCCCCGCACAGCAGTGGTCCAACCCGCGGCTCGCCGCGCTCGCCAAGAAGATCCGCGCGCCGCTGTTGGCGACCAACGACAGCCACTACGTCCATCGTGACGACGCCAAGGCACACGACGCGCTCCTGTGTGTCCAGACGGCGTCGCTGATGAGCGACACCAACCGGTTCAAGTTCCACGGCGACGACCACTACCTCAAGTCGGCCGACGAGATGCGGTACCTCTTCCGTGAGCTGCCGACGGCGTGCGACAACACGCTCTGGGTGGCCGAGCGGTGCGAGGTCGAGATCGAGTTCGGCAAGCCGCAGCTCCCGAACTTCCCCCTGCCTCCCGGGTTCGAGAACGACGACGAGTACCTGCGCCACCTCGTGTTCGAGGGCGCCGAGAAGCGCTGGGGCAAGCACCTCGACGACAAGGTGACCGAGCGGCTGATCTACGAGCTCAAGGTCATCGGCGACATGGGGTTCTCGAGCTACTTCCTCATCACCTGGGACCTGATCAAGCACGCTCGCGACAACGGCATCCGCGTCGGCCCCGGTCGAGGGTCCGCCGCCGGCTGTGCGGTGGCCTACACGCTCTGGATCACCGACCTCGATCCCATCGAGTACGACCTGCTGTTCGAGCGGTTCCTCAACCCCAGCCGGATCTCGATGCCCGACATTGACATGGACTTCGACACGCGGTACCGGGACGAGATGATCCGCTACTGCGCCGAGCGGTACGGGCGGGAGAACGTCGCCCAGATCATCACCTTCGGCACGATCAAGGCCCGCCAGGCGGTGCGCGACGCCGCACGCGTGCTCGGCCACGACTACGGCACGGGCGACCGCATCGCGAAGGCCGTGCCGCCGCTCATCATGGGGCGCGACACGCCGCTGTACGCCTGCTTCGAGGAGCACCCCAAGTACGTCGACGGCTACAAGATGGCCAGCGAGATCCGCGAGATGTACGACGCCGACCCGGTGTCGAAGGAGGTCATCGACGTCGCCAAGGGCCTCG
>JBPEXB010000408.1:0-3612 GCA_052032125.1 Acidimicrobiia bacterium | reverse complement strand
TCGGGGACGACCCAGGTGCGGCAGGGTGCGTACCACTCGAGGAAGAACTCGTAGCGGCCCGGAGGCAAGCCGTCAGGGAAGTCGTGGACGAACTGGTCGCAGGGGACCGGGCCTTCGAGGTTCCGATAGCCGGGTCCGCAGCGATCGGTGCTCGTCCTGACCAGGTAGTCGGGTCGGAACAGCAAGGGGACGTCGAGCGGGAACGCATCTCCCGAGAGCACGGGACCGGCGGTCCGGACGAGGTAGAGCCGGAGGTCGTACTCCGGTCGCCTGAGCCGGTCGACGAGGGGAGCTTGGTCGTGATTCTCGAACCCGTGCCGGATGTGGAAGGGCTCATGAGCCAGCCAGATGCCGGTGGCTCGCGTCCCCTCCTCGTTCACCATCACCGCGTCGCGCTGGCAGTTGACGCACTTCTCGAGCAGGAAGTCCAGGCGTGGCGTCGTCGGTATCGACCGGATCAGATCGTCGCCCACGACATCTACCACCAGCTCATCGGCGACCACGGCATCCGAGACGTCGGGTCGGTCTGAGGCAGCTTCTGCGCGGGCCAGCTCGAGCACGAAGGCGGAGGCGGCGACGGCATTGATCGTCTCCTCCTCGGCGCGGGCGGCTTCGGACTCCGCGATCGCTTGCTGCTCGGCGGCCAAGTCCGCTGCCGCAGCGGCCTCCTCCGCCCGGGTGGCTGCCAAGGCCGCCTGGTCCTCAGCGCGCTGCTGGGCGGAGGTGGCGCTCAACGCGAGCACGGTCGCCACCGCGGCCGCTGCCGCAAACCCCACGGTGAGCGCCCCGCGCCGGATTCGTCTGCGTCTCTGGAGCGCCTCGTCCGCCTGCCCACTCGCCTCCAGAAACTCCCGCTCGCCGCTCGTGAGCTGTAACTCGGATTCCTCGGTCCACGACCGGTGCTGAGCCAGGCGGCCGGCGGACAAGAGATAGGAGTCCGAGCGGTCCGACTCCTCCCAGTCTTCGAGCGCCGACGCCAGCTTCCTGTGCATGAGCAAGTCGTGCTGGAGATCGGCGACCCAGCCAACCAGCCGCGGCCACTCGCGCAAGATCGCCTCGTGCGCAACCTCGACCGTCGGACCTCTGGTGATCGGATCGCGATCGAACGTGAGCAGCCGGTGCCGGCCGTACTCAGCGAGCACCTTGGTGACAGCTTGACGATCCGAGCCGAGAGGCAGGAGCTCCTCCTGCCGAGCCCGTCGGCGGGTGTGGCGTCCCGTCGCGTCCATGTTGACGAGCCGGATGAAGACCTGCCGGGCGATGGCTTGCTCTTTGGGGGAGAGATCCATGAACACCGCCTCGGCTCGCCGCCGGAGCGCCCCGAGGACTCCACCGCCGTGCTCGTACAACTCGGTGGTCAGAACGTCGATCTGGCGCTCGTCGAACATCTCGGTGAGCGAGAACTCGAGGAGCGGCAGAGCACCTGGCTCATCGGCGACGTCTCCGAGGATGCGGTCGACGAGGCCGTGGGCGAGCCGAACGCCCTCGCTGACGGCGGGCTCCGTGATGATGTCTCGGAGCGAGTCGGAGTCTGGGACAGCGATGGGAACGGTGGCGTCTCGGAGCAGGTCCCCGAAGTCGCCGTAGTGCAGCGGCCGGTCGAAGAAGTCGGCTCGCATCGTCACCACGATTCGCACCGAAGATCGATCATCGGCCGCCGTGGTGCGGAGAAGGTCGATGAACGCAGTTCGCTCGTGCTCGTCGTCGACCATGGTGAACAGCTCCTCGAATTGATCGATCACGAGGAGCAAAGGAACATCGGATGGGAGGCACTGTTTCACGGCCTTGAGCAGGCCTCGCTCGTCGGCTCGGAGCTCATCCTCGAGCCGAGGCACCGTCCGCGTCGAGACCCGAAGCAGCGCTGCAGCCAACTCCTCGTAGGGATAGCGACCCGGGATCATGTCGGTCACGAGCCACCCGTCCCGACCGTCGACCTGCCCCGATCGAACGGCCGGCACCAAACCGGCCCGGACGACCGAGGACTTGCCACTCCCGGACGGGCCCACCACAGCGACGAGACGCTGCGTGCCGATGAGGTCGACGAGTCTGTCGACCTCATCCGTGCGGCCATAGAAGTCACGGGCGTCCGGTTCCCCGAAGGCCCGAAGGCCCTTGTACGGGTTGCGCGCCTCGGTGAAACCGAGGTCAGCCGACGAACCGTCGGCCGCGTTCCACTCGGCCACGAACTCCGCCACCGAAGAAAAGCCCGGTCCCTTCGTCGCGGTCTCGATGACGCCGGCCATCGACGAGCTGTCGGCCAAGAGTCCTTTCGCCAGACGGGCGAGCTGCGCGACGTCCCGCTGGACAGCGTCGACCGTGGGTCCGTCAGGACGGTCGACGGCGAAACCGGCGAGGGCGGCGTTGCCGTCTTCGTCGAAGAGCACGTTCGATGGAGAAACAGCACCGTGCGCCACGCCCCGCTCATGGGCATAGACCAGAGCGGCGGCGACCGTCTCGACGATGACCTTGACCTCAGGCCCCGACACACCGCCATCGGCGAGCCGATCCGCCAGGCTTCCCCCACGCATCAGACGGCTCACCAGATAGGCCCCTTCGGGATCGCGCCAGTAGTCCAGGAGTGGCACGATGGCGGGGTGCTGCAGCCGCCCCGCCATCTGCGCTTCCACCTCGAATCGGTGGATGAATCCAGTTTGGTTGGCGAGTTCGGCGCGGATCACCGTCACCGCCACCTCGCGTCCCATCGACGGCTGGTAGGCACGAAAGACCGATCCGCGCGATCCAACGCCAATCTCGTCGCGTAACTCGAACCCCGGCACACCGCGCTCGGACACCGGCAACGGCGGCGTTGGGGAACCGATGAGGAGTGGAGGAAACGCTCGATCGTGGTCGTCGCCATCGAGTTGATAGACGGGCTCGTCATGCTCCAGCCCTGGAATGTCATGTGAGCCGAGGCTGCGAATCAGGAATCCGGGCCGGCCGTCAGCGGCGAGGGACGTATGGGTGTCCATCGAGAGGAGGATCTGACCCGCGTGCGCGACCGCCACCAACGATGCGGCGCGACTGACCGGTGGGCCGGTGATGTGATCCCCGCTCCGTTCGATGTCGCCCGTGGCAACGGCGGAGCGCAGGTGGATGAGCGCCTGGTCCGTTGACCTACGGCAGTCGATGGCTGCGGCCGCGGCGGCGGAGACGTCGTCGAACACCGCGTACGTTGCCGACCCGCGCACTCCGAGGATCTGGCCGCCACGGGAGGCGACGACATGGTCGACCGCCGCTGAGTACGCAGACACAGCTTGGTGCCGTTCCGCAGGTCCCAACCGCGTCAGCTCGTCGTGCCCTGCGTCGATCGCCAGCACTGACACACGGCGGACCGTGCTTCGTGGGCCGGCGAGCAACTCGGCGTCGTGCTCGAGGATGCGCTGTTCGAGGTCGTGGAGCTCCGGCGAAGGGTCCAGGCCGAGCTCGGCGAGGTGGGTACGCGTCTTTGCACACGCTCGGAGGGCATCTCCGTGGCGCCCTGCACGGTAGAGCGCAAGCATGTGCAGCGCCCGCAGTCGCTCGTTCAACGGATGCTCGCCCGTCAGGGATTCGAGCTCGGCGATCAACTCTCGATCCCGCCCGAGCTGCAGATCGGCATCGACTCTCGCCTCG
>JBPEXB010000407.1:0-3824 GCA_052032125.1 Acidimicrobiia bacterium | reverse complement strand
CGGGCCGCACGGTGGTAGCGGTGCTGCACGACCTCAACGCCGCTGCGGCGTATGCCGACGTGGTGGTGCTGATGGCGGACGGGTCCGTCGCGGCGACCGGATCGCCACGCGACGTGTTGCGGGAGGATCTCCTCAGCGACGTATACGAGCAGCGACTGGTGGTCGTCGACCATCCGTTCCGTGACGTGCCATTGGTGCTGCCGGGGGAGTGAGCGAGTCGTCAGTCGACAGTCGACAGTCTTCAGCTGTCGCGCCGCGATCCGTGGCTGAGGACTGAAGACTGAGGACTGAGGACCTGGTACCACCCGTGCGGGCCGCAGCGTCGGGGTCTCCCCAATACTCAGGCCCCCTCCACTACCATCTTCACATGGCCGACTCGCAGGGTCGCAACTCAGGGCAGCGCCGGGACGACCTCCCGGCAGGTGTTGTCACCGAGCACGAGCCGACCGTCACCTTCGTGCCGGTCACCGAAGACGCGCTCTCCGTGCTCACTCCCGAGCAGGCGGCGGCCATCGCCGGCATCTCCGGCTTCGCCCTCATCGTCCAGCGCGGGCCCCGCACCGGGATGACCTGGTTGCTGCCGGCCGGCACCACCAGGGTCGGGCGCGACCCGGACAGCGACATCGAGCTGGACGACATCACGGTGTCGAGGACCCACTGCCTGCTCCACCTCGATGAAGACGGGCTCTCGCTCCAGGATGCGGGCTCGACCAACGGCAGCTACGTGAACGACCACCGCGTCGAACGCACCCCACTCCGTCCCGGCGACCGGCTCCTGATCGGCAAGTTCCATCTGGTGGTGGCGCACGGCGATGGCTGACGGCCCGGCCTTGACCATCGGGGAGGTCATCAACCTCCTCAAGGACGAGTTCCCGGATGTGACGGTCTCCAAGGTCAGGTTTCTCGAGAGCCAGGGTCTCATCGACCCGGCCCGCTCCACCTCCGGGTACCGCCAGTTCCACTCCTCGGAGGTCAAGCGGCTGCGCTACATCCTCCAGCAGCAGCGCGACCACTTCCTGCCGCTCAAGGTCATCAAGTCCCAGCTCACCCTCTGGGATCGCGGTGAGGACGTGCCGGCACCGGTCAACGGGCTCCCGTCCGCCAGCGACCTGCTCGACGACCGCTCCGACCTCTTCGACGCCAAGGAGCTGTGCCGTCAGGCCGAGGTCACCCGGGAGCAGCTCAAGGCGCTGATCGACGACGGTCTGCTGCACCCCGAGGACCAGCAGGGCGTATCCATGTTCTCCGCTCGCGACGTCGCCATCGCCCGGCAGTGCGCGGTGCTGATGGAGTTCGGGCTCGAGTCCCGCCACCTGCGATCGGTACGACACACGGCGGAACGGCACGGTGAGCTGCTGCGGCAGATGACCGCCGCCCTGCGCCGCAATCGCAGTCCCGAGGCCCGGCGGCGGGTGGCCGAGACATTGGCGGGAACTTCGGAGGCACTGGGTAAACTGGCGGCGCTCATGCTGGCCGGGGAGCTCCGGTCCATCCTCCACGAAGACTGATCGATGCAGCCCGTCCGCGCCTTGTTCCTGACCCTGATCATGCTGGCCGCCCTGGTGGCCAGCCCCGCCAACGCCATGATCGGCGCGGCCGGCCAGGGTCTGCCGCCACAGCCGCCCGACCTGCTGGTCTCGGGTGACCCACCGGAGGTGACGGCCGAGGCATGGATCCTCTACGACGACACGTTCGACCAGGTCCTGGCCTCCTTCGAGGCCGACACCCCTCGCGAGGTGGCCTCGACCACCAAGATGCTCACCGCCCTGGTCGTGCTCGACGAGGTCCCGCTCGACGACCTCGTGGAGATCTCCGAGACGGCCGACGCGGTCGGCGAGTCCGAGATCGGCCTGGTGCCCGGCGAGGAGCCGTGGACCGTGATCGATCTCCTCACGGCCATGCTCGCCCGCAGCGCCAACGACGCCGCCGTCGCCCTCGCCGAGCACGTGGGCGGCTCGGTGGCCGGATTCGCCGAGCTGATGAACCTGAAGGCCGAGGAGCTCGGCCTGCAGAACAGCCAGTTCCGCAACCCCCACGGGCTCGATGTCCCCGGGCACTACAGCTCGGCCCGCGACCTCCTGACCATCGCCCTGGCGGGCATGGACAACGCCACCTTCGCCCAGCTCGTCCAGGTCGAGAGCGCCAACATGCCGGACGATCCGGAAGGAGGGGTGCGGATCGCCACCGCCACCAACCGGCTCCTCTCCGAGTACCCGGGAGCGATCGGCGTCAAGACCGGCTACACCGATCTGGCCGGCCTCACGCTGGTGGCCGCCTCCGAGCGCGACGGCCGGCGCATGTACGCAGTGGTGCTCGGCTCCGAGGACCACTTCGCCGACGCCATCGCCCTCATGGACTGGGGGTTCGCCGAGTTCAGCATCGTGACGCTCGTCGCCGGCGGCGACGAGTACGCCACCCGCCGGTTGTTCGGCCAGATCGATCCCGCCGTGGCGGCCGAGTCCTTCGACCTGTTCATCGGCGCCGGCGACGCCGAGG
This sequence comes from Acidimicrobiia bacterium, assembly GCA_052032125.1. Taxonomy (GTDB): domain Bacteria; phylum Actinomycetota; class Acidimicrobiia; order Spongiisociales; family Spongiisociaceae; genus JBPEXB01. Next base: position 1,328 of record JBPEXB010000407.1, on the reverse strand, counting down.
AAGTCGAGATCGTCCCGTCCTACGTCGAGGAAGAGCCGGTGCTGGTGGCCGAACTCGACGGGCAGGTCATCGGCCAGGTCCCGCTCGAGACCTCGGCGCGGCCGGCGCTCCCGAGCTTCGGCGACGCCTTCAGTTGGGTGGAGCGGTACTGGTCGTGGCTGTGGGGGAGCGGATGATCGTCACCGAGGTGGTGACGGAGACCGCGCTCGCCTCCCGGGTCGCCGAGCTGGGCGGCCAGATCTCAGCCGACTACGCCGGGCGCCAGCCCGTCCTGGTCGGTGTGCTGGCCGGCTCGCTGGTGTTCCTCGCCGACCTCGTGCGGCACCTCGACATCCATTGCGAGGTCGACTTCCTGGCCCTCACCCGCTTCGGCGAGGGCGGGCGAGTGCGCATCGCCATGGACACCGACATCAACCTGGAGGGTCGCGACGTCATCCTGGTGGAGGACATCGTCGACACCGGCCTGACGCTTCAGATCCTCCACCGGACGCTGGAGGCGAGGGACTGCGCGTCGATCAGCACGGTGGCCCTGCTCGACAAGTCGTCCCGCCGGATCGTCGAGATGCCCCTCGAGTATCGAGGCTTCGAGGTCGGCGACGAGTTCCTGCTCGGGTACGGATTGGACTGGGAGGGGCGCTTCCGCAACCTCCGATCGCTGTGGGCGGTGCTCGACCTGGCGGCCTTCGCCGACGACCCCGATGTGCTCAGCCAGGCGGTGCGGGCAGCCGTCTGAGGCCGGTCTCGGTTGGCGGGCGGCGGTGATAACCTCTGCTGATGAGTGATGCAGTGGCCATGGAACTGCTCGGCGTGCGCATCGAGTACCCGACCAACCAGCCCATCGTGTTGCTCCGCGAGGTCGGAGGAGTCCGTCACCTGGCGATTTGGATCGGCGCCATGGAGGCCACCGCCATCGCCTACGCCCTCGAAGGCGTCACCCCGCAGCGGCCCTTCACCCACGATCTCCTGCGTCTCACCACCGAGGCGCTCGGCGCCAACGTCGACCGCGTCACCGTCACCGAGCTGCGCGACGCCGTGTACTACGCCGACCTCGTCTTCGCCCGCCAGGGTGGGGAAGAGGTGCACGTCAGCTCCCGCCCCTCCGACGCCATCGCTCTCGCCGCTCGCACCGGCGCCCCGCTCTTCGCCACCGAAGACGTCCTGCGGGAAGCCGGCATCGAGATCCAGGACGAAGACGAGGAAGAAGAAGTCGAGCGCTTCCGAGAGTTCCTCGAAGATCTGAGCCCCGAGGACTTCGAAGCCTGATTGATCTCGAGGCTCCGCCTCGAGATCGGTACTGAGTACCGGGTACCGAGTACCGCGACCACCGT
>JBPEXB010000406.1:0-7549 GCA_052032125.1 Acidimicrobiia bacterium | reverse complement strand
GTGACAGGAGGTTGGTGTGTTCGTGGTGCGGCGAGTGTGGGAGACGAAGCCGGGTGAGGCTCGGCGGGCGGCGTCGCTGGTCGCAGCGATGGGAGCCGAGTACGAGTCCGTCGAGAAGCGGTCGCCGTCTCGGGTCTACTTCAACACGAGCACGGTGCCTGGCGAGCGCAACCGGGTCTACATGGAGTGGACCGAAGAGGTCATCGCCAGCACCTATCGAGCCGACGTCGTGCAGAGCCCGCCGCGAGCGCAGGAGCTCTACGCCAAGCTGAACGAGCTGACGGTCGACAGCTGGATCGAGTTCTACGAGTTGATGACGCCCGACAAGATGACCGACATCGACTGACGGCACCATGTCCCTCGCCCTCGACCATGTGATCTACGCCGTCGCCGACCTCGATGAGGGTGCAGATCGGTTCCTCGACGAGTTCGGGCTGGCGTCGGTCGCAGGAGGCCGGCATCCCGGATTCGGTACGGCCAACCGGATCGTGCCGCTCGGCAGCGAGTACATCGAGCTGATCGCCGTGGTCGAGCCCGAGGAAGCCCGGCGGCGGGCGTTCGGGCAGATCATCCAGGATTCGGCGGCGGCCGGAGGCGGGTGGGTCGGGTACGCGCTCCGCACCGCGAGGCTCGACGACCACGCCGACGGCGCCGACATCGTCGAGATGAGCCGCCGCAAGCCCGACGGGACGCTGCTGAATTGGCGCGTCGGCCGGCTCGCCGACATGGCCGGTGCACGGCGCTGGCCGTTCCTCATCCAATGGGGCGTCACCGACGATCAGCTCCCGGGAATGACCGCAGTCGAGCACGAGGTGGTAGCGACCGGGATCTCCTGGCTGGAAGTCGGCGGCGAGATTCCGCCCTACGCCTCTGGCCTCGACATCCGACCGATCGACGGCCCACCCGGCCTGGCCCGAGTGGGCATCGGGCTCGACAGCGGCGAACTGGTCATCTGACCACTGCGGCCTCCGACGCGGCCTGTTCCGCCGCATACCGCAACAACGCCCCGCACCACCCGCCCCCAGGGCGCGCACCGCGGTCTCGGTCCACGATCGGCGCGGCGTCCCCGACCCGGGACCCGGGATCCGGATGCCGGACCCCGGGCTCCGTGCGGGCCGCGACCGGCGGAGCAAGCAGCGCAGTTGTCATCTGTGGTGTCCTTTCACTCACGACCGCCATCGTCCCGCCACCGTCGCGCTCCGACATCAGGCATCCGGTCGGATTCGCCCTGGCCGGGCGGACGATCCCGAATCAGCCTTTCGGCCGATTCGCCCCAGAAGCCCGATCCCTAACGTTCCCGGTATGCGATCTGCGCTGAGACGTTGGTGGAGCCTCGAGCGGGCTCCTGGCAACCCGGGCCGGGTGTGGTGGGACACGTGGCTGGTCGGCGCCGCCGTCCTGGCGGTGCTCCTCGAAGGCCTCCTCCGTCCCGACATGCCGTGGCGAGCGGTGGGGGTCGTGGTCGGCGTGGTCTACGCCGTCGCCTTGCTGTGGCGGCGAACTCATCCCTTCGCAACGGCGGCCCTGGTGTTCGGGACCGTGGGCATCTTCAACGTGCTCACGCTCATCGACTCCGACTGGACCTGGGAGGTCTTCTCGGTCGTGTTCGTGCTCGTGTTCCCCTACGCCCTGTTCCGCTGGGGCTCCGGACGCGAAACCATCTACGGGCTGGCGCTGATCGTCGTGACCTACGTCCTCGCCATCCCCCAATCGCAGGACCTCGGAGAAGGCATCGGCGGAGGGATCGTCCTGGCCCTGCCGGTGGTCATCGGGGCCGAGGTCAGGGCGCTCACCACCCGCCGCAGCCGCCAGGTCGAGCAGGCACGGCTGGTCGAGCGAGGGCAGATCGCCCGTGAGCTCCACGACACCGTCGCCCACCATGTCTCGGCGATCGCCATTCAGGCCCAGGCAGGGCGTGAGCTGGCCAAGACCGATCCGACCGCCGCGCTCGAGACGCTGTCGGTGATCGAGGGCGAGGCCTCCAAGACCCTGCAGGAGATGCGAGCGATGGTCGGGGCGCTGCGTGACGGCGACGAGCCAGAACTGGCGCCCGCCCGGGGCATCGCCGACCTCGGCAACCTGGCCGCCGGCGCCGGGGACACTCCCCCGGTGCAGGTCGAGGTGGACGCAGACCTGGACGGCCTGCCGCCGGCCGTCGACGCGGCGGTCTACCGCCTGGCGCAGGAGTCGATCACCAACGCCGTCCGCCATGCCAGGGCCGCGACCGCCGTGAGGGTCCGGGTCACGGAAGAGGGCTCGTCGGTGCGTCTCACCGTGGAGGACGATGGGGAGCCGCGATCGAGTGCGACCGACACCGGCTACGGGCTGATCGGGATGCAGGAGCGCGCCAAGCTCCTCGGCGGCTCCTTCGATGCCGGGCCGATGCCCGGCCGCGGCTGGCGGGTCACCGCCGTTCTCCCGAAGGCGGTCGAGTGAGCATCCGCGTGCTGGTGGCCGACGATCAGGACCTGGTCCGCACCGGCCTCGTCATGATCCTCAACGCCCAGGACGACATCGAGGTCGTCGGCGAGGCTTCGGACGGCCGCGAGGCGGTGGAGAAGGCCCGATCGCTCCGACCCGACGTGTGCTTGTTCGACATCCGCATGCCAGGGATCGACGGACTCGAGGCCACCCGGCGCCTCGCCGGGCCCGACGTGGTCGACCCGATGCGGATCGTCATCATCACCACGTTCGACCTCGACGAGTACGTGCACGGCGCCCTCAAAGCCGGGGCTCGGGGCTTCCTGCTCAAGGACGCCGGCGCCGACCTGCTGGTCCAGGCGATCCACGCCGCCCACCACGGCGAGGCGCTCATCGCGCCCCGGATCACCGCCCGCTTGCTCGAGACCTTCGCCAACTCCAGCACCGGCCAGCCGCCGGCTCAGCCCGTGGTGCCGCTCACCGAGCGGGAAGAGGAGGTGCTGGTGGCCGTCGCAGGCGGCCTGACCAACGCCGAGATCGGCGAGTCGCTGCACATCAGCCTCAGCACCGTGAAGGCCCACCTGTCGAGCCTCATGACCAAGCTCGACGCCCGCAACCGGGTCGAGCTGGCCATGTGGGCCTACGAGACCGGGCGGATGTAGCCAGCGAGTACCGTGCCTGGCCATGGGACACCGGTGGGGCATCATGGGCAGCGGCGGCATCGCCACGCAGATGGCGCGCACGCTGCGGCAGGTCGGCTCTCCGCTGGTGGCCGTCGGGTCGGGCAGACCGGGGGCCGCCGAGGCGTTCGCTGCCGAGTGGGACGTCGAGCACGCCCTCGACTCACACGAGTCGGTCGCCTCTCATCCCGATGTCGACATCGTCTACGTGGCCACCACCAACGACCGCCATCTCGACAACGCCCTCGCCTGCGTCGCCGCCGGCACGCCGGTGCTGTGCGAGAAGCCGCTCACCGTGAACGCCGACCAAGCGCGAACGCTCACCGATCGCGCCCGCCAGGCCGGTGTGCTGCTCATGGAGGCGATGTGGATGCGTTTCCTGCCGGTCGCCTCGACGATGCTGGAACTGGTCGAAGCAGGCACGGTCGGCGAGGTCCGCCACATCGATGTGACCTTCGGGCACCTCGCCAACCTCGACCCCGACCGCCGCTGGATGCGCCGGGACCTGGGAGGAGGCTCGCTGCTGGACCTCGGGATCTATCCCCTGTCGCTCATCCACCTCGTGGCGGGCCCGCCGACGTCTTTCGAGGCCCGCGCCGATCTCGCCGACAACGGCGTCGATCTGCAGACGCAGGTCATCTCGTCGCACGGGGGCGGCGTCGGAGCGTCGATGATGAGCTCCTTCCTCGCCGACGCGGCCAACGAGGCCGTGATCGCCGGCAGCGAGGGACGGCTGCGCCTGCTGGCGCCGTTCCACCACAGCGGCACGGTGGTCGTCGAGCGGAAAGGTGAGATCGTCGAGCAGCACGACACCTCCTACGAGGGCGAGGGGTTCGCGTTCGAGGTGGCCGAGATGGAACGCTGCGTCACCGAGGGGCTGGTCGAGAGCCCGCTGCGGCCCCACGCCGACACGCTGGCGGTGCTGGAGTGGATGGACGCGATCCGGTCGCGGGTCGGGCTGATCTACCCCGAAGACGGCTGAGCGTCAGAGGAATCGCCACACCGACCCGGCCGGTTGCCGAGCCTTGAATCCTCCGTACCAGCGGCACAACGGGTAGAGCACCGCCAGGCCGGCCAGCCACCACGCGTACATCACCGGCAACGAGGTGGGCGGGAGCCACACGCCGAGCTGGGCGTAGACGTACAGGTGGATGAGGTAGAAGAACAGCGGGACCCGCCCGTACGTGGCGAGAAGTCTCGTGGTCATGCGAGCCGCCCCTCCCCCGCCGGCGAACCACGACAGGGCGAGCAGACCGAGGCCCAGCGTGAGCAGCACGAACACGAGGGACGGCGGGTACTTCACCACGTTGAGGAAGCCCATCACGCCGGGCTGACGGGGCCTCACGGTGCCGAACCCGTCCAGCAACCTGACGATCACGAAGGCCACGACGGCCGCCGCCCCCAGCGGGAACGCCAGGCGAGTCGATCGGTCGGCTGCCCGCCCGAACGCCATGCCCAGCAGCACCACGCCCAGCCACGGCACGATCGGATAGAGCGAGAACCATCCGCCGCCGAAGCCCGGCCAGAGCAGCATCAGCTGCCATGGTGGATGCGCCACCCAACCGGCGCTTGGCAGCGTCGCCTCCACCAGGATCGGGACCGAGACGCCGACCGCCACGAGCAGCCACGATGGCACCCGGGTCAGCCAGGCGGCGATGACGAGGCAGCCGCCCAACGCGAACAACACGCCGACGTAGGTGGAATCGGATGCCGGAGACCCGAGCGTCCACGCCGGGTTCTCCCAGAGGAACTGGAGCGCGATCAGCAGCAGACCCCGGACCGTGAGGTGGACGCCGATACGGGAGTCGCTCCATCCGGCGGCGCGGCGGGAGCGGGCGAAGAGGACGACGCCGGCGCCCATGAGGAAGAAGAACCCGGGAGCGGCGAGGTGGCTGACCCAGCGGGTGAGGAATGCCGCCCAGTCGCCGCCGTAGTCGGGGAACGGCCCTGCCCACAGTTCCGGTGCCAGCTTGCGTTCGGCGATGAAACCGTTGGCGTGGTCGAGCGCCATGACGACGATCACGAGGCCCCGCCAACCGTCCAACGCGCCGATACGGGTGCCGGTGCGTGTGGCGATGGCCGAGCTCATGGCCGGTCGATGTCGCCGGGATTCAGGACGTGTCGATCAGGGTGCCTGTGAGGCGTCTCCCTGGGTGGCGCCGCAGGCCTCATGGCCGCACTTGCACGGTTCGGAAACGTCGGCGATGCCCATCCGGCACATCGGTGCGCAGTGAGCGATCCCCTCTTTGACGGGGCATTGGCAGGCCTCGTGGGCACAGGTCATGGAGGTCTCCCTGTGTCGCGTGCGGATCAACCATACGAGACGGTCGGGCGGCGTCAAGATCGCCGGGGTACCCTTGACAGCAGGAGGCACCGTGCGGGGTGAGCCTCAACTCGGCATCTGGATCCAGCGGCCTGTCCACGACGTCTGGGACTTCGTCATGGACCTGCCCGCCACGCCGCAATGGCGCCCCCGGATGTCCGACGCCCGCTGGCTGAACGTGGGCGAGCCCGGCGTCGGGAGCCGGTTCCGCGTGTCGGCCAAGGCGCTCGGCGTCACGTTCAAGTTCGAGCTCGAGGTCACTGAGTGGGAACCGCCCCACTACTTCGCCTACCGCCAGGAGCAGGGACCGGTCAGGATCGACTCGGCGATGGAGTGGGTCGCCGAACGGGACGGCTGTCGGTTCCTGATCGGCGGCAACCCGACCACCCGCAACGTGCTCGTGAAGCTGGCCACCCCGCTGCTGCGGGCCAATCTGCTGACGCAGAACATGGCAGATCTCCGCCGGCTGAAGGCGATCATGGAGTCTGGGCCCGGGTCGGCGTGAGCCACTCTCAAGCGGGCCACGGGCGCGTGCCGAAACCCCAGAAACCGACCATCGGCCCTGGCGAAACCGAACGCGCCTGCGTCACGCTGGAGGCATGAACCGGCAGGTCACGCGACTCCCACCCGGCCACCAGCCGTACGACCCGCTGAACGCCATCCGCGTCGGCGGGCTCACCGGCGCGCTCACCGGCGTCGGGCTGTCGTGGGCGATGGGGCTGGACCGCCTGTGGCTCGTCGCCGCCTCCGCCGCGATCGGCGGGTTCATCGGCTACCGCTGGGAGCGCCGCCACCGGCCCGAGGCGTAGTCTCGGCCCGTGGATCTGCGGAAGCTCTCGCTCACCTACGTCGTCATCTACCTGGCCCTGGGCGGCGCCGGGTTCCTGCTCGCCCCGGGATTGGCCCGAGATCTGCTGCTGTCCAACCGCGAGTACGAGGACGTCGGATTCCGGGTCGCCGGGATGATGATGCTGGCGCTCGCCTATCTCGTGTGGAGCATCGTCCGCCACGGTGACTGGCACCTCTACCCGGTGTCGATCCACGCCCGGGCGTTCATCGTGATCGTGCTGATCTGGCTCCTCGCCGACACCGAAGACCCGATGTTCCTGACGCTGACGATCATCGTGCTGATCGGGCTCCTGCCATCGATCTGGGTGCACTACATCCGCGATCGACGAGCCACCTGAGCATCCGCCCGCCGCATCCGGCCCGTAGACAGCGCATGAGCTCCATCACCGCTCCGACACGCGTCGACCTCCGGGGCGAGGTGCGGGCGGCTCGCGAGCCGTTCCGGCTGCTCGGAGCGCTGCCCGGGCTTCTCAAGGACAGCAGCGCCACGAGCCGCGTGGTCATCACCGTGCCGGGGTTCAAGGCCGGCGACGGCTCCATGGCCCCGCTGCGCTCCTACCTCCGACGGATCGGTCACCGGCCAGAGGGCTGGGGCCTTGGCACCAACCACGGCGACGTCGAGGGTCTCTGGCCGCAGGTGACCGATCGGGTGCGACGACGTGCCGACCACGAAGGTTCGCCCGTGTTCCTGGTCGGCTGGAGCCTGGGCGGCGTGCTGGCCCGCGAGGCGGCCAGGGACCTACCAGACCTCGTGGCGGGCGTCGCCACCTTCGGCACGCCGGTCGTCGGCGGCCCCCGTTACACCACGGCGGCTGATGCCTACGCGAACAGCATCCCGCGCATCGAACGGCTCATCGAGGAACGGGAACGCTCGCCGATCCGGCCACCGGTCACCGCCATCTATTCGAAGAACGACGGGATCGTCGCCTGGGAGGCGTGCATCGATCCGTTCGACAACGACGTGCAGCACGTCGAGGTCACCTCGGCCCACCTCGGCATGATCCTCGACCCCGACGTCTGGAGAGCGGTCCGGACCGCCGTGGCTGGTTGATCAGCCAGGCGTCCTCGCCACCACCCGACCTGCTTTGAGCTCCACGATCTCGTCGACCTCGGTCAACGCCTCGCGCTGATGGCTCACGACCAGCACCGCCGGTCGCGGCTCGATGGCGATGATCGAGTGCATCACCGACAGGATGCTGTCGTGATCGAGGTGGTTGGTGGGCTCGTCCAGGACCAGCAGCTCGGGGAGGTGCACCAGCGCTCGGGTGATGGCGAT
>JBPEXB010000405.1:0-3113 GCA_052032125.1 Acidimicrobiia bacterium | reverse complement strand
CAGGGCACGGCGGTCGATGCGTTTCCAAGAGCGCTCAGCCGCCTCTGAAGCCACGCGCCGCTACGGGCCCCTCCGGCCTCCGGCCACCTCCCCCCACGGGGGAGGACCTGGCAGCCGACCGCGGGGTTGGGAGCCGATGGTTCGAACAGACCACTCGTCTCACGCGTCAACAACCTCTCCCACTTCGACACCTCGGGGGGAACGAGGGCCCTGCCGTGCCCCGTACCTGGTACCAAGTACCTGGTACCCGGTACTCGCTACCGTTCAGCCGATGTTCGAAGAATCTCCGATCCCGCAGGCGAATCCCGACGAGGTGTTGCGGCTCATCGAGGAAGAGAACGCCCAGCTCATCGACGTTCGTGAACAGCACGAGTGGGACGACTTCCACGTACGCGGCTCGACCCATCTCCCGATGTCACAGGTCAACGACTGGTACCAGGATCTCGACCGGGAACGACCCTTGCTGCTGTTGTGCCGCAGTGGCAACCGCTCACAACGTATCGCCGAGGCGCTGTGGGGCCAGGCCGGGATGACCAACGTCATCAACGTGGCCGGCGGGATCAATGCCTGGATCAACGGTGGCCTGGAGGTGGAGCGGCCCGCGTGACGCAGGAGGCTCGCCTCGACGCCGCCTGCCGCTCGATCGTGCGGCTTCGGCGGCGCCTGTCATGGGCCATCTGCCGGGTGCCGAGTAACCTGCCGGGATGATCCCCTCATCGGTCGAAGAGGTCCTCGACGCCCTGGAGAGCCAGCGGTACGTCGCCGAGCGGTCGCTGGCCGTGTCCATCCACCTGGCGCTGGAGCTCGGCCGACCGCTCTTCCTCGAAGGCGAGGCCGGGGTCGGCAAGACCGAGATCGCCAAGGTGCTGGCGGCGGTGCTCGATGAGCCCCTCATTCGGTTGCAGTGCTACGAGGGTCTCGACGCCAACCACGCCATCTACGAGTGGGACTACGCCCGCCAGATGATGGCTATCCGGCTCATGGAAGTTCGCGGCGACGGCAGCGACGCCGACGTGGGCGGGATCATGACGCGCGACTACCTGATCGCCCGCCCGCTCCTGGAGGCCATCGAGCTGGCAGCCGAAGGCGGACGCCCGGTGCTGCTGATCGACGAGCTCGATCGGGCCGACGAGGAGTTCGAGGCGTATCTGCTCGAGCTGCTGTCCGACTTCCAGGTCACGATCCCCGAGATCGGCACCATCGCCGCCAAACAGCCGCCCGTCGTGGTGATCACGTCCAACCGGACCCGCGAGATCCACGACGCACTGAAGCGGCGGTGCATCTATCACTGGATCGACTACCCCGACTTCGAACGCGAGGTGGCGATCGTGATGAGCAAGGTCCCGGGCGTCAGCGCCTCGCTGGCCGAGGAGCTCGCCCGGGTGATGGAGCGGTTGCGCGACCTCGATCTGTTCAAGCCACCGGGGGTCGCCGAGACCCTCGACTGGGCTGCCGCCCTCCAGGTGCTCGGTGCCGAGACCCTCTCGCCTGAGACGGCCTCCGACACCATCGGGGTCATCCTCAAGTACCAAGAAGACATCCACCGGGTGCGCTCCACCGGTCTGGAGCGCCTCATCGCCGAGGGCTGACGTGCGGACCACGGCCCTGATCGTCCTGGCCGTCGCACTCTTCATCGCCGTTCCGGCGGCGCTCGGCCAGAGCGAGGGTCGTCATCCCGAGACGATGACCATCTGGCAGCCAGGCGGCATCGCTCCCGATGTCGCCGACCTGGTGACCGCCACGGCGGACGCCCATCGGGCGCGCTGGACGGTGGTCAGGAGCGGCACCATCCAGATGACCCAGGTCGCCCGGGGCGAGGAGATCGTCCAGGCCTTCCGCCCCGGCTACCGGGTTCCGATGGCGACGCTGGCGGTCGACCCGGTCAGGGCCGAGTCGATCATCGGCGCCGAGGCTGCCGCGGCGCTCATCGAAGGGACGATCGTGTTCGGTGAGTCGTCGGCGGCGCTGCGGGGTGCGCAGGTGGGCGATGTCATCCGCTTCTTCGACTGGAACGGCGTCGAGCGGGAGGTGGCGATCGGAGCCATCGTGCCCGACGCTCAGGTGAGCACGTCGGAGCTCGTGTTCTCCCACGCCATGGCGGACGAGTTCGGCTTCGATCGCCTGTCCAGCGTGTGGGTCTGGGCGGTCCGCCACCAGGACGCCTTCTTGATCGACCTCCTGCAGACACTGCCCGACCAGCCGATGCGGGTGCGGTCGTGGAACGATCCGCCCGACCCCGACTCGGTGCAGCCGGTGATCCGCATCAAGGAGCGATTCGGCGAGTTCTCCTATGTCCCACGCGCAGGTGACGCGATCACGATCGATCCCGACTGGGTGGCGGCCAACATCGAGACGCGGACCATCCCGATCTTCGGCACATTCCGCTGCCATCGGGAGATGTGGCCGAAGCTGGAGGCGGTCGTGGAGCGGATCGAGCAGGCGCAGCTCGACGGCCTCATCCGACGCTCGGACTTCCGCAGCCGGGGCGGGTGCTACAACGCCCGCGAGATCCGGGGCGGCGACAAGGGCGGGGCCATCTCGCGACACAGCTGGGGCGTCGCCATCGACATCAACCCGAGCAGCAACCCGTATGGCGGCCCGATCAGGATGAACCCGGCGATCGTCGACATCTTCCACGAGCTGGGTTTCGCCTGGGGCGGCGGCTGGACCTTCGTCGACGGCGCCCACTTCGAGTGGAAGTTCGATCCCGGGGACTCTCCCTGAGCGTTCCCTCCATGTTCCCCCTCGGGGGGAACGAGGGCCCTTCCCTGCACGACGCGTGACGCAATGAGCCCGGATGGGGGCGACCCGGATGCGAAGCAGAGCGGCTGACCAGACTCGCGTTCCCTCCATGTTCCCCCTCGGGCGGAACGAGGGCCCCTCCGTGCACGACGCGTGAGGCAACCGGCCCAGCGTGCGGGACCCGGAGCCCGGAGCGTGGCGCACGGTGTCGCCCCCCGCGCAGTGTTGTAGTCGGAGAGGTTGTTGACGCGTGAGACGAGTGGTCTGTGCTGGTCGAACCGTCGGCTCCCAACCCTGGACGCGGTCAGCTGTCAGGTCCTCCCCCGTGGGGGGAGGTGGCCGGAGGCCGGAGGGGGCCGTAGCGGCGCGTG
>JBPEXB010000404.1:0-5250 GCA_052032125.1 Acidimicrobiia bacterium | reverse complement strand
CCGTCTGCGCGTCGTCGCCAACCGTGAGGCGGGCCTGATAGGCGCCCGGCAGCACCAAGGGCCCGAGGTTGGCCTCGCCGGCCAGCTTGTTCCCCTTGACCCGGCGCGAGCCCTCGTGACGAAGGTCCCAGATGAAGCGGTTGGCGCCTGGCTTGGTGGTGATCCAGGGCCCCGGGTGCATCGCCTTGTCGTCGTCGTCGAGGTCGTCGTAGCCGTCCGGCTTGGGTGCGAACTCGCGGACGACCTCACCCGACGCATCGAGGATGGCCAGGCGGGCGGACGCCCTCGTGTCGTCGGCCAGCTCCCCGAGGTGGTACATGATCCTGGCCCCGATCGGTGCGCTCTCGCCGGCGTCGACGATGCGACGGACCACCTGGTTGGTCTCGTCCCGGTCGGCGACGAACGTGGCGGCCTTGCCGAGCGAGAGCCAGTAGTCCTTGCCCTCGCTCGAGATGAAGAAGGCGAAGAGGTCGGGCAGGACCCGCCAGGCGCGTCGCGGGGTGAACAGGCGGGCGCCGTCGATCGGTCCGTCGAGCTCGCGCAGCGGCGTGAGGTCGTCCATGATCCAGAACGACCGGCCATGGGTGGCCAGCACCAGGTCGCCGTCCTTGACGGTGAGGTCGTAGATGGGCGTGACCGGCAGGTTCGACTCCCAGCGATGCCAGTGCGCTCCGTCGTCGGCCGACACGTACAGACCGGTCTCGGTTCCGACATAGAGCAGTCCGGGTCGCGTCGGGTCGACTCGCACGACCCGGATGAAGTCGTCGTCGGGGATGGCATGCTCGCCGGAGCCGGTGATCGACTCCCAGGTGTCGCCGTAGTCCGTGCTCCGGTAGAGGTAGGGCGTCGGATCGTCGAGCTTGTAGCGGGTGGCCGCCACGTAGACGGTGGCCGCATCGTGCGGGGATGGCTCGACGGTGCGGATGAAGCTCCACTCGGGCAGCTCCGGCGGGGTGACGTCGTTCCACGTCGCGCCGTCGTCACGGGAGAGGTGGACGAGCCCGTCGTCGGAACCGGTCCAGAACACGCCCCGCTCGTGGGTCGACTCCCGCAGCGTGGCGATGGTGCAGTAGTGCTCTGCGCCGCTGGTGTCCTTGGTGATCGGACCGCCCGAGGCGGCCAGCTTGTCCGGGTCGTTGCGGGTGAGATCGGGGCTGATGGGCTCCCAGCTGTGACCCTCGTCGGTGCTCTTGAACACCATGTTGCCCGCGGTGTAGAGCACCCCGCTGTCGTGCGGCGAGAAGAGGATCGGGAAGGTCCACGGGAAGCGGTAGGTCAGCTCGCCGGGACCGATCCCGCCATGCAGCTCCGGCCAGACGTTGACCAGCTGGATCTGCCCGGAGCGGTGGTCGTAGCGCTGCAACGCTCCCCCGCCGCCCGGCGAGCTGCCGACCGCACCGACGTAGACGATGTTCGGATCCTCGGGGTGCACGGCCATGAAGCCGCTCTCCCCCGTACCGGCCGCGTAGCAGTCGGCCCACACGATCGCCCCGTCATGGGTGCCGCTCGGCACGGCGATGCTGGAGTTGTCCTGCTGGGTGCCGTACACGTGATAGAAGGGCTCGCGGGTGTCGGTCGTCACGGTGTAGAACTGGGCGGTCAGCTGGTTGTAGATCGTGCTCCAGCTCTCGCCGGCGTTGAACGAGACGTTGGCGCCGCCGTCGTTGCTCTGGATCATGCGCCGGTGATCGTGCGGGTCGATCCACAGATCGTGGTTGTCACCGTGCGGTGTGCCGATCCGGTCGAAGGTCTTGCCGCCATCGGTCGACTTCCACATGTTGAGGTTGTTGATGTAGACCGTGTCGGCGTCTTCGGTGTCGGCGAACACGTGCATGTAGTACCAGGGGCGGTAGCGCAGCTTCTGGTCGTCGCACACCAGCTTCCAGCTGTCGCCGAAGTCCTCCGACCGGTAGAGACCGGGCGACTCGCTCGACTCGATGAGCGCCCAGACCCGCCCGGCCTTGACCGGCGAAGCGCTCACCCCCACCTTGCCGATGATGCCGTCCTGCGGGAGGCCGTCGTTGCGGGTGATGTCCGTCCAGGTGTCGCCGCCGTCGGTCGACTTCCAGATCCCGCTCCCCGGCCCGCCGCTGCTCAGCTCCCAGAAGTTGCGATGGGTCTCCCAGGTCGTGGCGTAGATGACGTCGGGGCTGCGGGGATCGAACGAGATGTCGACGGCCCCCGCCTTGTCGCTCACGTAGAGGACCTTCTCCCACGACTTGCCCCCGTCCTTGGTGCGGAACACGCCCCGTTCCTCGTTGGGGCCGAAGGCGTGGCCGAGCGCCGCCACCAGCACGTGGTGCGGATCACGCGGGTGGATGCGGACTTCACCGATGTGGCGCGTGTCGGAGAGCCCGCAGTGGGTCCAGGTCTGGCCGCCGTCGGTCGAGCGGTACACCCCGTCGCCATGGGAGACGTCGATGCGAATGGTGCTCTCCCCCATCCCCGCGTAGATGATGCTCGGGTCGGACTGCGACACCGCCAGGGCGCCGACCGACGAGGTCGCGAGGTACCCGTCACTGACGTTGTGCCAGGTCGTGCCGGCGTCCTCGGTCTTCCAGATGCCGCCCGCCACCGCCCCGAAGTAGAAGACCGCCGGGTTGCTCGGGTCACCTGCCACCGCCACGGATCGGCCGCCGCGGGGCGGTCCGATGCAGCGGAACGTCATGGCCCCGAGCAGGCTCTGGGCGGCGGGAGTGTCGAGCAGGGGCGTCGTCAACAGGGGGTCCTCTCTCGGTGATCGGGGGGCCCGGCGAGGCTACCGGACCGGCGTCGGCCGCGATGGTGCATGGCGCACCGGATCGGTTAGCTTCGCGCACGGCGCCCCAGGAGGTCGACGACGCAACCGTGGCAGGACGCGCGGCTCGAGGAGATCCGCGAGGAATACCGGGCCCTGGCCGAGAAGGAGCTGGCGGGTGACCGCCAGGCCAACGACGCGGCCTCCTTCAAGGACCCGGCCCGCTGGAAGCGTGCTGCGGAGCTCGGGCTGCTCGGCCTGTGCATGCCCGAGGAGTACGGCGGCTCCGGCTGGAGCGTCAGTCACACCGTCGCCGCGTTCGAGGGCATCGCCGAGGGCTGCCCGGACGGGGGCTTCGTCTACGGGCTGATCTCCCAGCTCTTCGGCGTCCAGGTGGCGCTGTTGTTCATGGCCTCGGACGAGGTCAAGGAGAAGTATCTGCCGTCTGCCATCGCCGGCGACCTCTCGCTCGTCTACGGCTTCACCGAGCCTCAGGGCGGCAGCGATGCCTATCTCATGGAGACCCGGGCGGTGCCCGATGGCGACGAGTGGGTGATCTCGGGCCAGAAGGTGCTCGTCACCAACTCGCCGGCGGCCGACGTCACCTTGCTGTTCGCCCGTACCGGCGAGGGCCGCTCGCCGTTCGCCCTGTCGGCGTTCGTCGTGGACATGGACCAGCCTGGTGCCAAGATCGGTCAGGAGTTCGGGAAAGTGGGTCTGCGGACGGTTGGGCTCGGCGAGTTGCTCTTCGACGAGGCCCGCACCCCGGCTTCGCACCTGGTGGCGCGCAAGGGCGCCGGTCTGCAGGTGATCACCGAGTCGACCAACTGGGAGCGGGCGTTTCTACTCGTCACGGCGCTCGGCCAGATGCGGCGGGTGCTCGGCGAGATCCTCGAGGACGCCAACGACGTCGAGCGCGGGCGCATCCGCAGCGACTTCGACGCCGTGTCCGGGCCGTTCGCGGACCTCGTGACGGACTACAAGCTGTGCAGGATGATCACCTACGACATGGCTGGACGGCTCGCCGTGGATCAGCCCACCAACCCGCACATGACGGATGCCGCGATCGTGAAGCTGGTCGTGTCCGAGCGCTACCAATCGTTCATGCGCAAGGCGATGAACCTGACGGGCGTGGCATCGATCACCGGTGAGCTCGAGCCGCAGCAGCACCTGCGCGACAGCCTGGCGTCGACGATCTACTCCGGGACGTCCGAGACCCTCCGCAAGACGATCGCCAAGCTGGAAGGCCTGGCCGGGGAGTAGCTCGCCGGTTACGGCCCTTGTGGGCTCACCGCATAGCGCTGGCCGAGGCGGCTGGTCCAGGTCAACCCCGTCTTCTCCCGGCGCAGCGTCCAACCGCCCTCGTGTTTGAGGCGGTGGTCGTGGCGACACAGCGGGGCCAGGTTGTCGATCTCGGTCGGTCCGCCCTCCGACCACGCCACCGTGTGGTCCAGGTCGGATTGCGTGGCCGGCATCCGGCATCCCGGGAACACACAGGTCCGGGACCGGCCCCCGACATCGCGCCGCTGGCGAGCGGTGGGCCGGCGCCTGGTGACCCCGCTCCAGAGAGGCTCGCCACCCTCGCTCACCGACACTCGCCATCGGGCCTGCGGCTGATCCTCGATCACCTGCCGGGCGACGTCCGCGATCACCGGCCCCCACCCGGGAATGTCGCCAGCCCGCTCGTCGAGTGCCAGCAGCGTGGTCAGCTCCACGTGGATGTCGACCGTGGCCCGCGGACCAGCATCCCCCGACCCGTCCACCAGATCGAGGAAGACGTCTGCTCGCCGCTGGTCGGCGGTCCGATCGTCGCGCGGTAGCCCGTTGGCGAGCGACGCGACCTTGCGCATCAGAGCAGAGGCTCGGTCGGCTTCGAGGTTCCAGGCACACAGGTTGGCGGTGCCGTCGTCGTTGGCGGTGAGGGTGACCCGGCGCTCCTCGACGCCGGCGTGGTAGCGGGCCGCCGCAGCACCGGGATCGGACTCGGTGACCATCCGCCGGAGTCGGGCGCGGAGCTGGCCGGTGGTCAGGTCGCCGGCATCCGGCACCACGTCGGCGGCGATCGTGCGCGCCTCTTCGAGTGGCAGCGAGCGCAGACCATCGACGATCACACGCGCCCGTCGATCGTCGATCGCACCCCCGTGCAGCGCCTTCCACACCTCGGGCAGGCGAACGCACAGCTCGTACGCATACCCCACCAGCACGTCAGCAGCCCGGCGAGTCAGCATCAAGGCCGCCCGCACCTCGTCTGCGGCGAACTCGTCGATCACGCTCTCTTCATCCGTGGCGCCGGCGGCCGCGGAGGCCTCTACGACCGCCCATACGGCTGCGTAGAGCTCGGCCTGGGCCGTCGCGGCGACGCCTGCGGCTTGCCGAAGCCGACGGACCAGGAGGTCTCCGGGATGCGCACTGACAACATCGAACATATGTTCGACCGTACCGAACTCAGCAGCGAAGTCAATACCCCTGTTTCCCCAGCTCAGAGACCAGGACCGCTCCCGCGGCCACCGAAG
>JBPEXB010000403.1:0-1761 GCA_052032125.1 Acidimicrobiia bacterium | reverse complement strand
GAGCCTGGTGCTCCTCCTGGTGCCGGGTCCGGCCGTGCTCTACATCGTTGCTCGCAGCGCCGCCCAGGGTCGCATGGCCGGCGTCGCTTCCGTGGCCGGTATCCATCTGGGGACGATGGTGCACATCGCTGCCGCGGTTCTCGGCTTGTCCGCCATCATCGCCACGTCGGCCACCGCCTTCACCGTGGTGAAGCTGGCCGGCGCCGCCTATCTCGTCTATCTGGGCGTCAAGACCCTCACGTCCGGCTCGCGGGTGATCGACGGCGCGTCCCCCTCCCAGCACCGTTCACTTCGCCGCGTCTTCTGGGATGGCGCGATCGTCAATGCCCTGAACCCCAAGACGGCCCTCTTCTTCCTGGCGTTCGTACCCCAGTTCGTCGATCCGGCAGCCGGCAACGCCGCCGTGCAGTTGGTCGTCCTCGGGACGGTCTTCACGGCGATCGGGATCGTGACCGATGGCCTCTACGCACTGCTGGCGGGCACGCTCGGTGAGTGGCTGCGCGCCCGGCCGCACATCGCCCGGCGCCAGCACTGGGTGAGTGGGACCGCCTACCTGGGTCTCGGCGTCACGGCCGCCGTGGCCGGGGACTGAGCTAGCTCGGCGACGAGGCGGCGGTGATCTTGTCCTGGGCCGCTTCCATGACCTCGGCCTGCAGCATGCCGAGCGCTCGGGCGATCGCCAGCTCCTCGCCGATCAGCGGGGCGGGCACGTCGGTCGGGTTGCGCCGAGCGGTGCCAGTCGCCTCGAAGTGATCGCCGCGCAGGTCGAGCACGGCTTTGACCTGGGTCGTCGTGTCGTCCTCGACGACGTGGATGTCGATCCGGACGTCCTTCTCCACGTGGCCTCCTTTCTGCCACACGGACATGGTGAGGGAGGGCCGCAGAGGTGTCCAGAGGAGAACGACTCAGAGTGAGGCAGCTCGGTACTCAGTACTCAGTACTCAGTACTCAGTACTCAGTACTCAGTACTCCACACGAGGATGGCATGCGCCATCCTCGTGTGGTCGGGCTGGTCGGATTCGAACCGACGACCTCCTGCTCCCAAAGCAGGCGCGCTACCAAGCTGCGCCACAGCCCGTCGGCGATCAGTGTACGACAGGCCGGTAACGTCGCCCGATGGAGATCGTGATCGTGTCGGGTGGCTCGTCGGGCCTGGGAGCGGCCTTGCTGGCACGCTGCCCGCGTGACGCAACGCGCTACGACCTGAGCCGCTCTGGCTCCGAGCACGCCGAGCACGTCGAGGCGGACCTTTCGACCGGCGACGGCTGGGACGTGGCAGCCCGCTTCTTCGACGAGGTGGTCGCCGGGTCCCACGCTGAGCGAGTCACGTTCATCCACAACGCCGGGACGCTCACCCCGATGGGTTTCGCGGGTGAGGTAAACCCCGACGCCTACCGGACCAACGTCCTGTTGAACAGCGCCTCGCCGCAGGTGCTCGGCGATGCCTTCCTCCGTGCTGCGCGCGCGACGGACGCGCCCTGTGATCTGGTGGTGATCGGATCGGGTGCCGCCACCTCCCCCTACCCGGGTTGGTCGTCCTATGGCGCCGCCAAGGCGGCCGCCGCCCAATGGGTCCGGACGGCCGGCCTCGAGCAGGATCACCGAGGGAGCAACAACCGGGTCGTGTGGATCGCCCCGGGCGTCGTCGACACGCCGATGCAGGCCGAGATCCGCTCGATGTCGCAGGACCAGTTCCCGAACGTCGAGCGCTTCCGCGCTCTGCACGAGGAGGGCGATCTCGTGTCGCCTGAGGACGCGGCC
>JBPEXB010000402.1:0-2709 GCA_052032125.1 Acidimicrobiia bacterium | reverse complement strand
CTAGCGGTGCCGTCTGCCGGGGCCTTCAGCGGAGCTTCGGAAACCAGCGGGGTGAAGTGGTGATCGGTCGTGGTTGCGGGGCATAGCACGAGGGTCCCGCGAGGCTTGTGGTGTCGAAATCACAGCCTGTCAGGACCCTCGTGGAACGTGACCCTATCCGCATGTGCCAGCTCCTCGTCGGACTCGGTGACGTCACCGTGCTCGGGGTCCTGGACACCGATCAGGAACGGCCGCTCTAGTGACAGCGCTCGCTGAAACTCCCCAGATGTGCTCATCGAATCTCCCCACCCGGTAAGGGCCGGGATGGCATGGGTTCCGTTACGGAACGTGAGATCCCCCCGATGCTGCGGCTGCCAAGCACTGCAGCGATCGGGAGGATCTCGGGACCATGTTGTCATGGGAGGAAGACGTGGAAGCACATGCACTGCGAAAGCAGGGCTGGAACATCAGCCAGATCGCCCGCCATCTGGGGCGTGATCGCAAGACCATCCGGGCCTACCTGGCCGGCGAGCGGACCCCTGGGGTGCGCGCGTCGTCGGCCGTGGACCCGTTCGACGAGGTCGCCGGCTACGTCGGCCAGCGGCTGGCCGATGACCCGCACCTGTGGGCGTCCACGCTGTTCGACGAGGTCGTCGCGCTGGGCTACCCGCGTGCCTACTCCACGTTCACCCGGCAGCTGCGCGACCGTCGTCTGCGGCCGGCGTGTGCCGCGTGCACCACGTCCGGGTCGGGCACGCCGACGATCGAGATCGAGCATCCCCCTGGTGCTGAGACCCAGTGGGACTGGGTGGAGCTGCCCGAGGCGCCGTGGCTGGACGGCGGCACCGCGGACCTGCTGGTGGGGGTGCTGTCGTTCTCCTCGAAGTTCCGCGGCAGCTTCGCCGAGGCGACCGACCAGCCCCACACCTTCGACGCGATCGAGCGGACCTGTCAGCAGCTTGGTGGGGTCACCCGCCGGTGGCGGTTCGACCGAATGGGCACGGTGGTCGCGATCGGCACGGGCGACGTGCTGCCGTCGTTCGCGGCGTTCGCCAAGCACCACGGCGTCGCGGTCGATGTCTGCCCACCGCGGCGGGCCAAGCGCAAGGGCGTGGTGGAGAAGGCCATCCACTTCCTGACCCAACGCTGGTGGCGCACCGCCGACGTCGCGACGATGGAGGAGGCCCAGGCGTCCTTCGACGCGTTCTGCGCCACGATCGCCGACGCCCGCCCCCGACATGCTCTGGACGGCAGCGCGTCGACCGTGGCCGCTCTGGCAGCCCACGAGCGGCTGTCGCCGCTGCCGGCGACGCGTTGGCCCACGACGCTGGTCGCGACCCGCAAGGTCGCGTCCAACGCCACCATCGCCTACCGCGGCAACCACTACGCCGTGGACCCGGTGCTGGTCGGCACGACCGTGCGGATCGAGGTCCCCACGGGGCGGCACTCCATCGACATCATCTGCGAGCGCACTGGCCTGCTCGCACGGCATCGGCTGCTGGCCTCCGGGCAGGGCGTGATCGTGCGTGACCCCAGCCAGGCCCAGGCGCTGGAGAAGGCGGTGCTGGCGGCGTTCACCACCGCGCCGCGCTGCAACTCCAAGGCCAACCGTCCCCCGACCGCCGCAGCCCAAGCGCTGGCCGCCGAACTTCGAGGAGCGCCGCCGGAGGGTGATGCCGTGGTGATCGACCTCGCTCGCTGGGCCAAGCACGCACCGGAGGCCGGCCGATGACCGCACCTTCACCCAACCGGACCTACCAGCAGCTCCGTTCGCATCTGGCCTACCTCAAGCTCGACGCCGCAGCCGACGCGCTCGCGCCCGTCCTGGACGGAGCCGACGACGCCAGCCACGTCGAGGTGCTCGAGCGGCTGCTCGGCATCGAGGTCGAAGCGACCACCACCCGCAAACGCGAATCGCGGCGGCGGCTCGCCGGCCTGCCGGCACCGCACCGCATCGACGACTTCGACTTCGACGCACAGCCCGCGCTGGACGAGACGCTGATCCGTGACCTGGCCACCGTCCGGTTCGTCGACCACGGCGGCAACGTGCTGTTCATCGGCCCGCCCGGGGTCGGCAAGACCATGCTCGCCATCGCGCTCGGTCACGCCGCGATCGACGCCGGCCACCGCGTCTACTACACCACCGCCGCCGACCTGGTCGCACGCTGCCACAAGGCCGCGCTGCAGGGCCGCTGGGCCAACACCATGCGGTTCTTCGCCGCGCCGCAGCTGCTCATCATCGACGAGCTCGGCTACCTCCCGCTGACCGGCGAGGGCGCCGCCGCACTGTTCCAGGTCGTCAACCGCCGCTACGGCCACGGCTCGATCGTGCTGACCACCAACCGCGGGATCTCCCAATGGGGCGAGATCTTCGACGACACCGTCGTCGCCGCGGCCATGCTCGACCGGCTCATGCACCGCTCGGTCATCGTCCCCATCGACGGCGACTCCTACCGGATGCGCGCCCACCAGCTCCAGACCGAAGACCTACGAAAGGGGCTCGCCACCATCACCCAGCGTGATTAGATTGCCCGCGCCGGACCGTCCCCCGGGTGGGGAAGTTCGGTGAGCATCACTGGCCGTTTTCGCCGAGCGCCATCACCAGTCGATCCGCCCTGCAGCCGCTCCGCCCACGCCCGCCAACTGACGGGCGAGAGCACCGCCACCAAGTGCGAGAAGCCCGAGGATGGCGACCCCGCGGAACAGCGGCCAACAGGGACGATTCGGACG
>JBPEXB010000401.1:0-1596 GCA_052032125.1 Acidimicrobiia bacterium | reverse complement strand
CGGCGAGGCGAGTCTCCAGTCGCCAGTCACCAGGGGCGTCCCCAGGTGCCTTCCGCTCCAGGGTGCCCCTCCACGGGGAAGTGCAGGCTCGCTGCGCTTCGCACGGTCTTCAGTCCACAGTCTTCAGTCCACAGCAGGCGGCCGTAGCGGTACCCGGTACCAGGTACTCGGTACTGTGCTGCCGCGCGCGCGTCACTCACCACTCGACCTCACCTTCTGAACGCGAAATCTTTGCTAGCGTTGACTATTGCTATCTATCGTCATCTCGATACCGTAGCCGTCATGCGATACGCAGCGCCCGGCACTGTCCGTTCGGATGATCGTCCTCCCGTCGCCACGGACAACGCGCCATCGCCGGGCGCTGCTGGTCGCATTCCCTCCCAGACTCGCTGCCGGATCACTCCCCGGCTCTGGCCCATGCGCCCCCTCCACGCCGTCGACGCCACCCACCCGTACGTGCGCGCCTATTGGACGGCCATCGTTGGCGCCAGCGCCGTCGCCGACCTCTTGCGCATGATCGCCGCCGCCCGTCGGGGCGCCTCGCTCCCGCACCCGCTCTTCCTCCCGGTGCTGACCCGGGAGGACCTCGTCCACCACGCGGCCGGCGCCATCTGGGTGCACGAACAGGTGCCGGCGCTCGGGCGCAAGCAGGTCGCCCGCCTCAGCCCGCCCCTGCGTCGAGCCCACCCCTCCGACCTGCGCAAGGCATTGGAGGCCTCTCGATAGGATCGGGCGATGCCCGCCGTCCTCGACACCGCTGCTCGCCTGCTGGCCGAGCGCACCCGCATCCTCGTCTTCACGGGTGCCGGTGTGTCGACCGAGTCCGGCATCCCCGACTTCCGGGGCCCCGACGGCGTCTGGACCAAGGTCGATCCCAACGAGTTCACGATCGACCGCTACCTGGCGTCGTCGGCGACCCGCACGAAGAGCTGGGCACTGTGGTCCACGTCGCCGCTGAGGGTCGCCGAGCCCAATGACGCCCATCGCGCCATCGCCAGGCTGGCCGACCTGGGCCTGCTCGAAGGATGTGTCACCCAGAACATCGACGGCCTCCACCAGGCGGCCGGGCTGGCCGAGGAGCTGACCGTCGAGGTCCACGGCAACGTCCGCGCGGTGCGGTGCTTCGGGTGCTCGGCCTCTTGGCCGACCGAGGAGGTGTTCGGCTGGGTCGACGCCGGCGACGCCGATCCTCATTGCCCCCGCTGCGGGGGCATCATCAAGATGACCGTGATCTCGTTCGGGCAGATGATGCCGATGGACGAGATGGACCGGGCCTATGCGATGGCCCAGAACGCCGACGCGGTGATCGCCGTCGGCACGACGCTCTCCGTGTGGCCCGCCGCCGACGTCCCGCTGCGCGCCGCCCAGCGCGGGATCCCGTTCGTCATCGTGAATCGCGGCGAGACGGATCTGGATGAGCTGGCCAACCTGAAGCTGGACATGCCCGCCGGCGAAGCCATGACCGAGCTGGTGGACCGCCTGGGCAGGTGAGGGAGTCCGGTGCCCGGAGCCTGGGACCCGGAGCCGGGGCGCGGACGTCAGACGCCAGACGCCAGACGCCACCGCGCCTCACGCACCGTTGCTGGTGGGCCTCCT
>JBPEXB010000400.1:0-4178 GCA_052032125.1 Acidimicrobiia bacterium | reverse complement strand
ACCCATGGCCGACGACCTGACCGCATCCGCCTCCGCCGAAGTCGACGCTCCCGCCGAGGAGGTGTTCGCCTTCATCTGCCGGCCCGCCAACCACGCCGAGATCAGTGGTGACGAGTCGGTGAAGGGTGAGCGCCACGGGCCCGAGATGCTCTCGGCCGAGGGCGACAAGTTCGGGATGCGCATGAAGATGTACGGGCTGCCCTACCGCATCACCAACACCGTCGTGGAGTTCGAGGCCGGCAAGAAGATCGCCTGGTGTCATCCCGGCAAGCACCGATGGCGGTGGGAGGTCGAGGCGCTGCCGAAGGGCGGCTCCCGTGTGACCGAGACGTTCGACATGTCGACGTCGCCGATCAAGCCGGCGCTCCGACTGATGGGTTACCCCAAGGGTCACCAGGCCAACGTGGAGAAGAGCGTCGCCAACGTGGCGAAGCACTTCGCCTGAATCCGGCGCGAGGAGTCGCTCGCTTGCTTCTCCGCCACAGACCCGTCGACGTCGTCACACCGCGCCGTCGCGCGTGCCTGGTCAGGTGGCGGTGGTGAAATGGTCTTCCTGGACCGGTTCTTGCGGTCGTGACAGTGCCAGCATCTTGAGGCTGAGGTCGTCGAGGGTGGTGGTGTGGGGTGAGTGCCCAGCCTCCGATGTGGGCGATGACGTTCTTGTCGGGCCGCACCGCTTGTGACGACCGCGTCGTCGTGCGACGGCGGCCAGGACGAGGTCGGCGAGACCACGTCCCGCGGCGGCCGTGCCGGAGACGGCATCACCGGCAAGGGACGCCTCTGGGGTGTGGGCCGTCGTGCCACGGATTCGAGAAGCGCATTGCGTGCGTCGCCGGCCGGCGTTATCGTTTCGGCGATCTGAAGGGGAGTACCCCTCGAGGCCCGTCGTCATTCCGCTCGATCCGAGCCGGCGGGGCCAGTCCGGGCCACCGGGCGGGGAGACCTTCAGCAGACGAACCACCGTTTTGCTGAAAGGCTTCCATGTTCAAGAACACCGTCAAGACCTTCGTCCTGCTCGCAGGCCTGTTCGGTCTCGGCCTGGTCGGCCGATGAGCACCTCCACGATGCCCACCGACACCGTCCGGTCCACCGCTCCTGAGACCTCGGGGGAGGTGGACGGCTCGTGGCACCGGATGTCGGTCGAGGACGCGTTCTCGGCGCTCGACACCGCACCGGAGGGGCTCACGCAGGACGACGCCGCCCGTCGGTTGACCGCCGTGGGTACCAACGAGTTGGTCGGCCACGGCTCCACCCACCCGCTGCGGCTGATCTGGCAGCAGGTGTCGGCCGTGATGGTGCTCATCCTCATCGGCGCGTCGCTGCTGTCGTTGGCACTCGGGAAGTACCTGGAGGCGGGCGCCATCGGCGCCATCGTCGTGCTGTTCACGCTGCTCGGCTTCTTTCAGGAGTACCGCGCTGAACGCGCCATCGCCGCGCTGCGTCAGCTGTCGGTCCCCATC
The DNA here is from genome assembly GCA_052032125.1 of Acidimicrobiia bacterium. Classification (GTDB taxonomy): domain Bacteria; phylum Actinomycetota; class Acidimicrobiia; order Spongiisociales; family Spongiisociaceae; genus JBPEXB01. The sequence goes on along the minus strand of JBPEXB010000400.1, from coordinate 2,718 downwards.
GTGAAGGCCCGCCGCGAGGGGCGCACCGTCGAGGTCGAGGCGGCATCGCTCGTGCCCGGCGACGTGGTCCTGCTCGAGGCCGGAAGCGTCGTTCCCGCCGACCTGCGCCTCATCGAGGTCGCCAACCTGCGCATCGAAGAGGCCACGCTCACCGGCGAGTCGGAGCCGGTCGACAAACAGCTCGACCCGATCGACCGCGAGAATCTCGCCCTGGGCGATCGCCGCTGCCTCGCCTACAGCGGCACCCAGGTGTCCGCCGGGCGTGGGCTCGGCGTGGTCGTGGCCACCGGGATGCGTACCGAGCTCGGCCGCATCGCCCGCCTGTTGGAGGAGGTGACCACCGAGCAGACCCCGCTGCAGGCCCGCCTCGATCGGGTGGGCAAGCAGCTCGCCCTGGTTGGTGTCGCCGTGGCCGGCCTGGTCGTGGCCATGGGCGCGCTGGGTGGCGAGTCGGCCTCCGACCTCGTGCTCACCGCCATCAGCGTCGCCGTCGCCGTGATCCCCGAGGGCCTCCCGGCCGTCGTCACGTTCACGCTGGCCATCGGCGCCCAACGGATGCTGCGCCGCAACGCCCTCATCCGCAAGCTCCCGGCCGTCGAGACGCTGGGCTCGGTCACCGTGATCTGCTCCGACAAGACCGGCACCCTCACGCAAAACCGGATGACGGTCACGGCGCTGCACGTCGCCGGCGATCGTCAGGCGGTCGAGCCGGGCGCCGCCATCGACCTCGGCTCGTGGACGCCAGCGCAGCGCCTGCTCGTCGGCGCAGCTGCACTGTGCAACGACGGTGAGGTCGAACGGCTGGCTGACGGCAGTCTCTCGATGATCGGTGATCCCACCGAGACCGCGCTGTTGCAGCTCGCGGCCAACGCGGGAATCGACGTCCGGGCGCTGCGCACGGAGATGCCCCGTCTCGGCGAGAACCCCTTCGATTCGGGCCGCAAGCGGATGAGCACGGTCCACGGCCCCGTGCGCGAGACCCCGGTGCTCGACCCGGTCTTCGAAGCCCTCGACCGCACCAGCCCCGTGGCGTTCGCCAAGGGTGCCATCGACGGGCTGGTCGGTCATGCCGATCGCGTCTGGACCGCGGACGGGCCGGTGCCGATCGACGAGCCCGCTCGCGCTGCCCTCCTGGCCGCCAACGACGAGATGGCCGCCGCCGGCCTGCGAGTGCTGGGTGTCGCCGTGCGCAGCTTCGCTCCCGAGACCCCCGCCGCCGACCTCGTCGCCAACGCCGAGAGCGGACTGACCATCGTCGGTCTCGTCGGCATCATCGACCCGCCGCGTGACGAGGTGCGCGACGCCGTCGCCACGTGTCGGGCGGCCGGAATCCGTCCGGTGATGATCACCGGCGACCACCCCCTGACCGCCCAGGCGATCGCCCGCCAGCTCGGTATCGCCACCGACGACCGGGCGCTCACGGGCGTCGACCTCGACCGCCTCGACGACGCCGAGTTCGACGCAGCCGTGCTCGAGGTGTCGGTCTTCGCCCGGGTGTCGCCCGAGCACAAGCTCCGCATCGTGGGGTCGCTGCAGCGCCAGCAGCAGGTCGTCGCCATGACCGGCGACGGGGTGAACGACGCGCCGGCGCTCAAGCAGGCCGACATCGGCGTGGCCATGGGCATCACCGGCACCGACGTCTCCAAGGAGGCGTCCGACATGGTGCTGCGCGACGACAACTTCGCCACGATCGTCTCGGCGGTGGAGGAAGGGCGAGTCATCTACGACAACCTGCGCCGGTTCGTCAGCTTCGCCGTCGCCGGCAACCTCGGGAAGATCATCGTGATGCTCGGCTGGCCGGTGCCGTACCTGCTGGCCGGCGGTGAGCTCGAAGCCGCGGTGGCGCTCCTGCCGCTGCAGCTGCTGTGGCTCAACCTCATGACCGATGGCTTGCTCGGGTTGTCGATGGGAATGGAGCCCGCCGAACGCACGGTCATGCAACGTGCCCCCCACCGTCCCGGAGCCAGCCTCTGGGCCGGCGGGCTCGGTGGCCAGACGATCTGGATCGGTGCACTGATCGGCGTCATCGCTCTGGGAATCGGGTTCTGGTACCGGGAAACGGGCCAAGCCGAATGGCAGACGATGATCTTCACCACGCTGGCCTTCCTCCAGGTGTGCCAGGCCTTCGGGACGAGGTCCCGCACCGAGTCGCTCCGGGCTGTCGGATTCACCACGAACCGACTCATGGTCGGCATCGCCGGCTTCGTCGTGACACTCCAGCTCGCAGCCATATACAGCCCAGTGCGCTCGTTCCTCGGCCTCGAGCCGCTCGGCGCCGCCGACCTCGCCATCTGTGCGGCACTGGGTCTGGTTCTGTTGGCGGTATTGGAGACGGCGAAGCTGCGTCGACGATGACGTCGTTCCACCAGGTTGTTCGACGAGATCGCGGTCACCTCGCGGAGAGCACGGGGTGCTGTTCACCGATGCTCCATGGTTCGGCCTGGGGCGAAGAGGATTGGTGTGTCCGATGGTGACTTCACACCGCTCCATGTCGATCGGTGCGTCGGGGGCGCCGCAGTCAGTCGACGACGAAGCCCCGGAGGTCGTCGGCGAACGCGTCGTCGCACAGGCTCCGGTAGATGTGCAGCCCCGGGAAGTTGAGCAACTCGCGCGTCTTCCCCGGGACATTGGCGCCCATGTACCAGGAGTCGGCCTGCGGGAACAGGGTGGCGTCGCCGATCGAGCGGACGATGCCGCGCCACTCGTCCTCGGCCTCCG
>JBPEXB010000040.1:0-7546 GCA_052032125.1 Acidimicrobiia bacterium | reverse complement strand
GGTACTGGGTACTGGGTACTCACCGCCTGCTGACTACCGTTGCACGTCATGGACTTTCGACGGATCGACCGACTGCCGCCGTACGTGTTCGCACGGGTGAACGACCTCAAGATCGCGGCCCGGCGCCGCGGCGACGACGTCATTGATCTCGGGTTCGGCAACCCGGACATCCCCTCGCCCCAGGTGGCGGTCGACAAGCTCACTGAGGCGGCCCACAGCCCGCGTAACCATCGCTACTCGTCGTCTCGCGGCCTCCCGAACCTGCGCAAGGCGATCGCTGATCGGTACGCCCGCCGGTTCGGGGTGATGCTCGATCCCGAGAAGGAGGTCATCACGACCATCGGCGCCAAGGAGGGTCTCGCCCATCTGATGTGGGCGCTGGTCGAGCCGGGCGACGTGGCGCTGGTCCCCGAGCCCAGCTATCCGATCCACATCTACGCCCCGGCCCTCGCCGGCGCAGAGATCCGGCGGGTGCCGATCGCCGACCCCGACGAGTACTTCGAGCGACTGACGGCCGCCTTCGCCGAGTCGTGGCCGAAGCCGCGGGTGATCCTGACCTCGTTTCCCCACAATCCGACGACCACCACCGTCGAGCTGGAGTTCTTCGAGCGCCTGGTGGGGTTCGCCCGCAAGCACGGTGTGTTCCTCGTGCACGACTTCGCCTACGCAGACGTGGCATTCGACGGTCATCGTCCCCCCAGCCTCCTGCAGGTGCCGGGCGCCTCGGAGGTCGGCGTCGAGCTGTACACCCTCACCAAGGGCCACTCGATGGCGGGTTGGAGGGTCGGCTTCGTCGTCGGCAACGCCCGGATGATCGACGCCCTCGCCAAGCTCAAGTCCTACCTCGACTACGGGACCTTCCAGCCGATTCAGATCGCCTCGATCGTGGCGCTGAACGAGGCCGACGATCACGTCGAGGAGGTCAACGAGATCTATCTGCGCCGGCGCAACATCCTCGTCGACGGGCTCAATCGGGCGGGCTGGGACGTCGCCAAGCCGAAGGGCACGATGTTCGTGTGGGCCAGGATCCCCGACGCCTATCAGGAGCTCGGGTCGATGGACTTCGCCATCCTGCTCCTCGAACGGGCCAAGGTGGCGGTCAGCCCGGGGGTCGGGTTCGGCAGCACCGGGGAGGGATACGTGCGCTTCGCACTCGTGGAGAACGATCAGCGCATCGCCCAGGCGGTGCGGGGCATCCGCGGCGCCCTCGACGCGCTCTGACCCTCAGGCGTTCAGCTCGCCCGCCGCTTTCGCCGCCCGCGCCTGCTGGCCGACATGGCCCTGGAACCGTGGCGCCACCTGCCGGGCGAAGCGCTCCCAGCTGAGCCAGGACGCCTCCCGACCAGCCCAATCGCGGCTGATGAACAGGATGCCGCCGAAGCCGCCGGCAGACTCCTCGACGATCCGCTCGATGCGGTCGGCCACGTCGTCCGGCGAGCCGATGAGCATCCGGCCCATGAGACGATCGACCAGCTCGTCATCGCCGAGGTCCGGTGCCAGCTGTCGGTTCACGGCCGTCGTGAAGTGTCGCTGCTCGTCAAGGACGCCATCGCGGATCTGCGCCATCGCTTCCTCCTTCGAGTCGGCGATGTGCAGACCGTACGACAGCATGATCTGACTGCGAGAGGCGGTTCTTCCGACGGCTGCCGCCCCAGATTCGAGGTGGGCGTGCAGCTCCGGCACCCGGTGGGCCAGCGGACCGGTCAGCACCGAGCCGCCGACCTGGCCCATCAGCTCGAGGTTGCGCGGCTGCGTCGTGGCCATGGCCAGGTGCATGTGGGGCTTGGAGTAGGGCTGGAGCGGCAACACGGCGTGGTGAAGCTCGTACCAGTCCGTCTTCTCCGTGATCGGCTCGTCGGCGTGCAGCAGGCGCATCATCACGTCGAAGCCCTCTTCGAGGCGAAGTCCCGCCTGCTCGGGCGACAGGCCGAACACCTTGAGGTCGGACGGGAGCCCTCCGCCGACACCCATGCCGAACATGGCCCGCCCTCTCGTGAGGTGGTCGAGGAAGATCATGCGATCCAGCAGCACCAGCGGATGGTGGAGGCCCACCTGCATGATCCCCGTCCCGAGCCTGATGTGGCGGGTCCGCTCCGCAGCTGCGGCGATGAAGGCATCGGGCGCGGCGATGTTCTCCCAGCCGGTGCTGTGATGCTCGCCGATCCACACCTCGTCGAACCCCAGCTTGTCGAGATGCACGACGAGATCGAGGTCGTGCTCGAGCGCGATGGTGGGATGCTCGGTTGGCCGGTGGACCGGCTGCAGGAACAGGCCGAATTTCATGGAGCTCCTCGAAGGTCGATCCGATCCTAGCCATACATTCAAGAAGATCGATATGACGTCCTCGGAAGGGTCGTGGGCGTACCCTGCCCGCATGGCCGTTCGCCAGCATCCACCGATCGACTCGACGCTCACGCGGGTCGCCGTCGGATTCCGGCTGGTCGGGGCCGCCTGGCTGTGCATCCTCGCCGCCACCGTCGTGTCCGACGACCCGTCGGCGAGTCGACTCGTCATCCTGGCGGCGGTGGCGACTGCCATCGCCTGGTCGGGCGTGACGTGGTGGACGGCGGTCCGCCGACCGGCCTTCTTCAACTCGGTCGGCTGGGTCGTGCTCGACGGCGTCGTGACGGTGTGGATCGCCATCTCACCCTTCCTGGCGGACGCCTCCAGCAAGTTCTTCGGGGGCTATCCGATGAGCTGGGCCTTCATGGCGGCCTACGTGGGAGGGGTCTCGTATGCGGCGCCCGCCGGCGCCGTCCTGGCGTTCACCCAGATCGCCGCCGCCTTCGATCAGAACCGCGCCTTGACCTCGACCGTCGGCGACATCGCCACGTTCGTCATCTCGGCGGTCTTGTTCGGGTGGGCGATCACCCTGCTGCGCACCACCGACGCTCGCCGCCACGAGGCGGTCCGGGCGCTGGAGGCGGAGCGCCGTGAGCGGCGGCTGGCCGACGAGCGAGCTGAGATCGGCGCCCACCTGCACGACTCGGTGCTGCAGACCCTGGCCCTCATCCAGCAGGAGACGTCGGAGGAGTCCGTGCGATCGCTGGCGCGGGCGCAGGATCGCGATCTGCGGGCGTTCATCGACCGCATGAGCAGCCCGTTCGAGCGGAGCCTCTCCGCCGCCATCAAGGCGGTCGCAGGATCAGTCGAGGATGAGCGGGCAGCGCTGATCGAGGTGGTCATGGTGGGCGACTGCGAGTCGGACCGGCACCTCGATGCGTTGGTCAAGGCGGCCCGTGAGGCGATGGTCAACGCCGCCAAGTACGGCGGCGGCAGCAAGGTGTCGGTGTTCGGGGAGGTCCGCGACGGCGCCGTCACCCTCACGGTGCGAGATCGCGGCGCCGGCTTCGACGTCGAGGAGGCATTGCAGGGCTCCCACGGCCTTGCGCAGTCGGTGGTGGCCCGCATGGAGCGACATGGCGGATCTGCCTCCATAGCGTCCTCGCCGGAGCGTGGGACAGAGGTGGTGCTGCGCATGCCGAGAGGGGAGCGGGACGATGACTGAGGCGATCCGCGTGTTCATCGTTGACGATCACGATCTGTTCAGGGCCGGCGTCCGGGCCCGGGTCGGCACGGTCTACGAGGTGGTGGGGGAGGCCGACGACGCCGATCCGGCCATCGAACTGATCCGGGAGCGCTCGCCCGACGTCGTGCTGCTCGACGTGCACCTGCCGGGAGGAGGCGGGACGCGGGTGGCCAGGGAGGTTCGCAAGACCCATCCCGACATCACCTTCCTCGCCCTGTCGATGTCGAGCGATCGCCAGGACGTCATCGACGTCATCGGTGCAGGCGCCTCCGGCTATCTGACCAAGCACGCCAGCGAGGACGAGGTCATCGAGGCGATCGGGAAGGTGGCGGCCGGCGAGCCGGTCTTCTCACCGCAACTGGCCGGTGTCGCCCTCGAGGTCTTCAACGATCTCGACGCCAGTGCCTTCGATCCCGAATTGGGCTCCCTGACCGACAAGGAGTTCGAGGTCCTGCGGCTGATCGCCCGCGGCAACACGTATCGAGAGGTGGGCGAGGAGCTGTTCATCTCCGTCAAGACCGTCGAGACCCACATGCGCCACATCCTCCGCAAGCTGCAGCTCGCCAACCGCCATCAGCTCGCCGAGTGGGCGAGGGAACGGGGCTTGTAGCAGGACCGGGACCCGGAGACCGGAACCCGGGATCCGGACCACGCTCAGTGCTCTCGAATCTCGTCCGCTTCCGGTGGTCGCACCGCCAGCTCGATGGCCGAGAAGAGGGTTCTCGTCCAGGGGAACACGGCGAACGGGGTCAGGACGGCCACCACCATCGAGACGATCCAGATGGGCGTCCAGGGCGGATCCGGCCATGTGATCGCCAGCGCCACCAGGAAGACCACCAGGAAGGCGGCGGCGGTGAAGGCGAAGTTGAGGATCATCGCCCCCAGCCAGTAGCCGGGCTGCCGTTCGAAGCGCAGGCGACAGCGGGGACACCGGTCGGCCATGCGAAACCATCGCTCGAAGATCCCGGGCTGCCCGCAGTTGGGGCAGCGGCGTCCGATCGCCCAGCGCAGGCGTCGCATGGGCGAGGGTCTGCTCACCGGGCCATCGTAGAAGCGCTCGGCGGCGTCGAGGTCGGCCCGGTCAGTCGGTAACGTCCCTTCCATGTCGAACGTCGAGTCGCTCGCCTCACTCCGCATCGAGTACGAGACCCAGGGCCTGTCGGAGTCGCAGATGCACGACGATCCGATCGCCCAATTCGGCGACTGGATGCAGGCCGCCATCGACGCCGGTCTCGACCAGCCCAACACGATGGTGCTGGCCACCGCCGATCCGCACGGGCGGGCCTCGGCGAGGGCCGTGCTCCTCAAGGACTTCGACGGCCGTGGGTTCGTCTTCTACACGAACCTGGCCAGCCGCAAGGGCCGGGAGATGGCGGCCAACCGCTGGGCGTCGCTCTGTTTCGTCTGGCTGGAGCTGCATCGCCAGGTGCGGATCGAGGGGCCCGTGGAGTGGGTGTCGGACGAGGAGTCCGATCGCTACTTCGCCAGCCGTCCTCGGGATGCCCAGGTGGCCTCGGCAGCGTCGCCACAATCCCAGATCGTGCCCGATCGGGCGACCCTGGAAGCCTGGTTCGAGGAGCAGGCGGCGGCGCCGGGTGAGATCACCCGCCCCGACCACTGGGGTGGAGTGCGAGTGCTCCCCGAGGCCCTGGAGTTCTGGCAGGGCCGGCCGCATCGCTTCCACGATCGGATCGTGTATCGGCGGTCGTCGGACGGCTGGGACCGGGTGCGGTTGGCGCCGTGATTGGCACGCTGCCGGCGTGGATCGTGGCCGAGCTGGCGACGCAGGCCGAGGACGCGTCACCCGCCGAGGCCTGTGGCTTCGTGGCCGTCGACCAAGCCGGAACGGCCGTGCGGATGTACGCCGTGCCCAACCGGGCCGCCGGGCTCGGGGCCTACACGATCGACCCGGCCGACCTCTTCGCCGTGATCTCGGACACCGAGCGTCGCGGGTGGGAGATCGGGGCGATCTATCACTCGCACCCCTCTGGCCCCTCCCGGCCCTCCCGGACCGACCTCGATTCGGCGATCGACCCGGAGTGGCTGTCGCTCATCGTGTCGCCGCAGGGCGACGCCTGGATCGTGAAGGCCTTCCGGATCGCCGGACGGAAGGCCATCCCGGTGGAATTGGACGGGATCGGCCCGGGCTACCCTGTCGCCGTGCCCCGGCCTTCCACCACCTGACGTGCAGCTGACCATCCTCGGCTCGAACGGCACGTATCCCACGGCAGGCCGCCCGGCTGCCGGCTACCTCGTGTCCCATCTCGGCACCCGGCTGTGGCTCGATGCCGGGCCGGGCACCTACCAGGCGTTGGCCTCGGAGATGGACCCCAGGGATGTCTCCGGGGTGCTCTTGTCGCATCGCCATCCCGACCACTGCTCCGACGTGTTCGCGTTGTATCACGCACTCGCCTACTCCGAGCGGCCGTTCCCGCAGGTCCCTGTCTTCGTGCCGGAGGGCCTGGAGCAACGGCTGTGTGACTTCGTCGAGTCGTCGGCGGACGCGATGCGGCGGGTGTTCGGCTTCCGCACCGTCGGCGAGGGCGCCCGCATCGAGCTCGGCGATCTCGACATCAGGATCGCCATGGCGGCGCACCCACCTCCCACGATCTCACCGCGCATCACCGCAGGCGGGAAGACCCTCACCTACACGGCGGACTCAGGGCCGAGTGAGCGGCTGGAGGAGCACGCGGCGGGCAGCGATCTCCTGCTGGCCGAAGCGACCCTGGATAGCACTGAGGATGGCCGGGCGGTCCACATGACGGGCGCCGAGGCGGGATCGATGGCGCGCCGGGCCGGCGCCCGGCGGTTGATGCTCACCCACATCGCCCCCTACGTCGACCCGGAGAAGTCCGTGGCCGACGCCGAGTCGGAGTTCGACGGAGAGGTGACCATCGCCGTGCCGGGAACCCGGGTTGCGGTGTGACGGGAGGGAACGTGACAGGACGAGAACGAGCACCTGACCAGCTCCGCCCGGTGCGGATGACCCAGGGCTACACCGACATGACACCCGGTTCGGTGCTCATCGAGGTCGGCAAGACCCGGGTGTTGGCGACGGCGTCGATCGACGCCCGCGTGCCGCGGTGGATGCAGGACGAGGGCAAGGGCTGGGTCACCGCCGAATACGGGATGCTGCCCGGCTCATCGGCCGAGCGGATCCGCCGGGACAACTACACCGGGGGACGCTCGAAGGAGATCTCGCGCCTCATCGGACGAGCCCTGCGCTCCGTCGTGAACCTCGAGGCGCTGGGCGAGATGATGGTGCGGGTCGACTGTGACGTGCTCCAGGCGGACGGCGGCACCCGGACCGCTGCCATCACCGGCGCCTGGGTCGCGCTCCACGACGCCCTCGAGGCGGCGATCGAAGCCGGTTCGCTGGACACCAACCCGATCATCGATCGAGTCACGGCCATCTCGGTCGGACTCGTCGAGGGCGTCCCGCTGCTCGACCTCGACTACGTCGACGACGTGGCCGCCGAGGTGGACATGAACGTCGTGATGACCGGGAGGGGATTGCTGGTCGAGGTGCAGGGAACCGCCGAGGGCGCACCGTTCTCCCGCGACGAGCTGGACGCGTTGCTGGATCTCGCAGCGGCCGGCATCGAGGAGCTGGGTGCCATGCAGGAGGAGCTGACCCGCCGGTGAAGCTCGACCGGGTCGTCGTCGCCTCGCAGAACCCCGACAAGGTCGCCGAGATCGAGGCGGTGCTCGGCGAGACGGGGCTCGTCGGGGAGATCGTTCGGGGTCTCACCTGGCCCGAGGTGGTCGAGGACGCCCCCACCCTCGAAGGCAATGCGGTGCTGAAGGCCCGGGCCGTGCTGGCCGCTACTGGCCTGCCGGCGATCGCCGACGACACCGGTCTCGAGGTTGACGCCCTCGGTGGAGCGCCCGGGGTCTACACCGCCCGCTTCTCGGGTCCGGGAGCCACCTACGAGTCGAATGTCACCGCGCTGCTGGCTGCCATGGACGAGGTGGAGGATCGAGCGGCCACCTTCCGGACCGTGATGGCGCTCGTGA
>JBPEXB010000004.1:0-5479 GCA_052032125.1 Acidimicrobiia bacterium | reverse complement strand
CATCCGATCGGCCTGCACGGCCACGGTGCCGGTCCGACGATCGGCCTCTGGGATCAACAAGACGGCGTGCCAGGGTCGGGTGACTACCCGCTCCATGCCGACACGGCGTATTCGATCGAGTTGGCCGCCATCACGACGGTCCCCGAATGGGACGGCCAGGAGGTCCGGATCATGCTCGAGCAGGATGCCTTCTTCGACGGCGACTCGGTCCGCTACCTCGACGGCCGCCAGGAGGAGCTCTGGGTGTTGTAGGTGCTCGGTCCTGAGTACTCAGTACTCAGGGAATCCTCCCCCGTGGGGGGAGGTGGCCGGCAGGCCGGAGGGGGCCGTAGCGGCGGTGTCGTCCGTCGCCTGGAACGCTGGTTCCGTCGCATCGCCTTGTCGGAGCACCCTCGTGTGCGAGCCCCCTCAGTCACTGCGTGACAGCTCCCCCCAAGGGGGAGCATGAGGAGATCAGCGTCACGCAACCCTGGGCGTGAACTTGCGGATGGCGTCGAGGGCTTCGTCGAGGTCGTCGGTGACCGTGAGGCACGCCTCCTGGTCTTCGGGCGTGAACAGCGAGCGCAGCACCTCCACCACCGGCAGCTTCTCGGTCCAGTACTTCACGCCGAGCAGAACCATCGGGCTGAACCAGTCGAAGGACCGGTAGTAGTTCTGGGCGGCGTCCTGGAAGATCTCCTGGATGGTCCCGGCTCGGCCCTCGGTGAACACGATGCCCCACTTGGCCCTGGCCAGCAGCCCGGCTTCCCGCACCGAGTTCTGGAAATACTTGGCAAGATGGCTTGCGAGCGGTGTGGGTGGCTCGTGGCCGTAGTGCCAAGTGGGGATGGCGAGGCTCTCGGCGCCCGGCGGTCCGGATTGGGCCAGCTCGAAGGCAGGTCGCTGCCATGCATGCAGTCGCTCGACGAGCTCGAGATCCACCGTTCCGTCGTCCGCCACCAGGTGCTCCAGCCCGTCGGGGAAACTCGGCCCGCCGGCGAGGTGGTCGAGGGCCTCGTCGACGTCGGCGTCCGATCCACCGGCTAGGTGGGCCCCCACGTGGGTGGCCTCCATCGCCCCCGGACCCCCACCCGAGGCCACCGTGTACCCGTCCTCGGACAGCATCTTGCTGAGCTTGACGACGTCGCAGTACGGGCGTGAATCGCGGTCGAGCTTGTGTCCTCCCATGATGCCCACGACCATTCGACCCTCGCCGAAGCGGTCCACCGCCTGCGACATCGAGTTGTCGTGCAGTGCTCGCACGATCGAGTGCATGTAGGGGACGTGCTCGTGCCTGCCATGCTCGACGTAGGACCGGTAGACCTGCAGGTCCAGGGTCTCGCAGTAGCTCTGTGCATCGTCGGGATCGAAGGCGCCGAGCAGCTCGTCGGAGGAGTAGAGGCCGGTGCGAAACGGGTTGACCGGCACATCCTGGGGTTCCATCCGGCCAGCCTATGCGCGTCGGAACGCGCCGCCCGCCCGCTACGTTGCTCCTGCGATGAGCCGGATCTCCATGCTCGTGATCGTGCTGGCGATGGTCGCGTTCGCCTGCGGCGACGCCGGCGAGGGTGCACCGAGCACGGCCGGCTCCTCGACCGCCGCCACGACCTCGGCGTCGACTGCCACGACCCCAGCCACCAGCGCCACGACCGACACCACGGCGACGACCGCCGGCACCACCACCTCGACCACGTCCACCGACAGCACCGCCGCCACCTCGACCACGACCACCCAGCCGCCAGGCACGGCCGCACCGCTCGGCAGCGTCCTGGTCAGCAACTCCGACGGGCTGTTCGTCCTGGCCGCCGATGGCAGCGATCGCGCCGTGCAGGGCTCGGTCGCTCGCGGGGTCGACGATCTCGATGCCGGCCTCGTGTTCCAGACCGCATCCGGACCGTGGTCGCGGCGCACCGGGGAGGGCAACGAACCCCGGGCCACCATCATCTGGTGGGTCCCGGTCCGGTCCGAGACACCGCAGGAGTTGCTGGTCCCGACCGGAGAACAATGGCTGACCCTGCACGACGTGGTGATGGTGGACGGTCGCCCCCACGTGCTGTACACGCGGCTCGAAGGAACGACGCCCGAGACCCGTACGGAGACGCTCCGCCTGTTCGACATCGATGCCAAGCAGGTGACGGAGGTTGCGGTGGTGGCCGGGTGGGAGGCAGGAACCGGCATCATCTCGGGCGGCGACGGCCTCTACGCATTCGAGTGGTTCGCCGAGATCCTGAGCGGCTTCGACATCATCGACGGCACCGGCGAGCTGATCGACCTCGCAGCCAACCCGTACGCCGAGGGCGAGTTCTGCGAGGACGGCATCCTGCCCGATTCTGGTCGGCCGTGCCCGGAGCTGATCGAGATCGATGTCGACTCGCAGCGCCTGGCGTACGCCTTGGCCCTGCGCGATTCGGAGGGCGTCGTCGAGGGCTTCACGGTCGAGGTGGTCGCCTTCGATGGGACGCCGGTGGCCTCCGTCTCGGTCGGGTCGATGCGCCCCGCCGGCCTCGACCTGGCCGGCGATCTGCTGGTCGTCAACCGATACGGCGACACGTTCGGCATCCACAGCCAGGCCCTGATGTTCGATCTGGCCACCGACGAGGTCGTCGCCCTGCGGGAGGCCGGTGAGGCGCGACTCCTCCGCACGTTCCCGAGCACCGGATTGGACATCTTCGCCCCCTGAGGACGCGTCGGGGGCGGGTCCTACACTCGATCTCGTGCTGGCACACGACTCCCTCGAGGCGCTTCGCCGCGTGCTGGCGTCCAAGCCGGACGCCCACGATCGGCCCGGGCAGCGCGCCATGCTCGAGGCGGTCGCCTCGTCCATCGAGCACCGCACCCACCTGCTGGTCGAAGCCGGCACCGGTACCGGAAAGTCGCTCGCTTACCTGATCCCCCCGCTGGTGGCCGGCAAGCGAGTCGTCGTGGCCACCGCCACCAAGAACCTGCAGAACCAGCTCTCCGAATCGGAACTGCCGTTCCTCGCCCAGCACCTCGGCAAGCCCTTCACCTGGGCGGTGCTGAAGGGCCGCCAGTCCTACGCCTGCATGGCCAAGCTCGTCGAGCGATTCGGCGAAGACCTCGCCGGCGAAGGCCTGCTGTTCCCCGGCGACGACGCCGAGGCGCTCGTCCAGCTCGTCGAGTGGGCGAGGGACCATCCGACCGGGGACCGCGACGACCTGCGCGAGGAGGTCGAGGACCGAGTCTGGCGATCCGTCTCGGTCTCGGGCATGGAGTGCCCGGGCCGCACCCGCTGCGCCCAGGGGGACGTCTGCTTCGCCGAGCACGCCAGGGACCAGGCCGAGCAGGCAGATGTGATCATCACCAACCACCACTTCTACGGGCTTCACCTCATGTCGGGCGGCAACCTGCTGCCGGCCCACGACCTGGTGGTCCTCGACGAGGCGCATCGGCTCGAGTCGGCCTTCTCGTCCGCCTTCGGGGTCGATCTCGGCTCGGGCCGGCTCCACTCGCTGGCCAACAACGCCAACCGGCTGATCGACGAGAACGCCGCCTCCGGTGACCCGATCGACGACCTGCGGGACGCCGCCGGCGATCTGGAGCGGGTGGTGAGCGACCTGCCCGCCGCCCGACTGGCTCCGGGCGACGGCCTGGTCGGCACCGCGCTGCGAGGCGCCAGGCGCCAGGTCGACACGGTGAGCAAGGCGCTCATCGATCCGGGCGAGCTCGACGCCGAGCTGGGGGCCGTGGCCCGGGTCAAGAACCAGGCCGGCCACCTGCTGGGCGACATCGACCTCGCCTTCCAGATGCCGGCGGACTACGTGGCCTGGGCGGAGCCCTGGCGAGGGGTGGTCCGGGTCTCTCCGGTCGAGGTGTCGCGTCCACTCGCCGAGCATCTCCTGACCCGGACACCGGTGATCATGACCAGCGCCACCCTGTCGATGGGCGGGCGTTTCGAGGCGCTGGCCGAGCGGCTCGGGTTCCTCGAGGAACCGTTGGACGACGATCCCTTCGCCGACGGCGTCGAGGAGCCGATCGACAGGACCTATCGGGGGCTGGCGGTCGACACGTCCTTCCGATATCAGGAGCAGGGGCTGCTCTACATCGCGGCCCACCTGCCCGATCCCCGCAACGAGGCCTTCCCGATCGTGGCCGCCGACGAGGTCGAGACGCTGGTCGAGGCGGCAGGAGGCAGGGCCCTGGTGCTCACGACCAGCTTCGCCAACATGCGACTGTTCGCCGAGAAGCTCGGCGGCGATCGGCCCTATCGAGTGCTGGTCCAGGGCGCGCTGCCGAAGAAGCAGCTGCTGGCCGACTTCGCATCGGACGAGACATCCGTGCTGGTCGCGACCATGGGCTTCTGGGAGGGCATCGACATCCCGGGTCGGGCGCTGTCGCTCCTGGTGATCGACAAGATCCCCTTCGCTCGTCCTGACGATCCCCTGAACCAGGCCCGACGGGAAGCGGTCGAAGCGAGAGGTGGATCCGCCTTCGATCGTATCGACCTGCCCAATGCCGCCATGCTGATGGCGCAGGGCGCCGGGCGGCTCATCCGCAATGAGACCGATCGGGGCATGGTCGCCATCCTCGACCGACGCCTCATCGCCATGCGCTACGGCATGCGGATCATCCGCACCCTGCCGCGCTTCCTGCGCACGACCGATCGCCAACGTGCCTTGGCCTTCCTGGGAGCCGTGCTCGAAGAGCCGGTCTGACGGTCAGGGCCGGGCGGCCGGCTCCGCGCCACTACGCTCGCCGCCCATGGCTTGGACCCTGCTCACCAACGACGACGGCATCGAGAGCCCGGCGCTGTTCCCCTTCGCCAGGGCGCTGCAGCACCTCGGTGACGTGCGCATCGCCGCACCCGACTCGGAGCGCAGCTGGATCTCGAAGGCCATCACCCGGTACGGCGACATCCAGGTCCGTCCGGCGGCTCGAGACGGGATCGAGGCGATCTCAGTATCGGGATACCCGGCGGATGCGGTCCAGATCGGTGCCACGTACTGGGACGAGCCCCCCGGGCAGGTCGTCTCCGGCATCAACCTCGGCTACAACCACGGCGCCGGGTATGTGATGTCGTCAGGCACGGTCGGTGCCGCCATCGAGGGATGGGAGCTCGGGATTCCCTCGATCGCGTTCTCGGTCGGCAGCGTCGGGACGTGGAACGAGTGGCACCGGTTCGCCTGGTCGGCGGAGTCGGCGGCCGACTGGGAGCGGCTCGCCGAGCTGTGCGTGGCCTTGCTCGTCGACATCAGGGATGCCGGTCTCGAAGGGGACGTGATCAACGTGAACGTCCCCTGGGAGGCCGACCACGACACCGCCCGTCGCCTCACGACGGTGGCACGGGTGGCATATGGCTCGGTGCATCGACGGATCGACGATCTCACCTACCGCCACGACTATCGGGAGGACTTCAAGGTCCACGCACCCCTGGACGGCACCGACGTCGGCACCAACCAAGCCGGCGAGATCGCCATCACGCCGATCATGATGCCCCACGCCGCAGAGGTCAGTTCTTTCGTTCGAGCGAAGCTCGAACGGA
>JBPEXB010000399.1:0-10695 GCA_052032125.1 Acidimicrobiia bacterium | reverse complement strand
GTAGTCGGTACTGAGTACTCAGTACGTCCACGCCGGGCGGCCTTCGGCGCCCGGCGGTCGGGGACGTTGAGAACGCTCCGGGCTCCGGGCTCCGGGCTCCGGGGCCCGGGGCCCGGGACCCGGCTGCTGGCTGCTGGCTGCGCGCCGGCTGCTCACTACTGTCGCTCCCATGCAGTTGCCGCCCCGGATGCCGCTGGCTCAGGTGCCGACTCCGCTGGAGGAGTTTCCCCGGCTGCGGGAGGCGTGGGGCGGTCCGCACATCTGGGTCAAGCGCGACGACCTGACCGGGTTCGGGTTCTCCGGCAACAAGATCCGCAAGCTCGAGTTCCATCTGGCGGCTGCTCGTGACGCCGGCGCCGACGTCGTCCTCACCTGCGGGGGCGTTCAGTCGAATCACTGCCGGGCGACCGCCCTCGCTTGCGCCCGCGTCGGGTTCGATGCCGTGCTCTTCCTGCGGACGCCCGACGGCGAGCCGCCGAGCGCATCGACCGGCAATCACGCCATCGACGTCCTGGCCGGTGCCGAGATTCGGTACATCACTCCGGCGGACTACGTCGAGCGCGACCGGTTGATGGGCGAGGCGGCCGCGGCACTGGCCGGCGACGGCCGGTCCCCGTGGGTCATCCCGGAGGGCGCCTCCGACGCGCTCGGCATGTGGGGCATGGCGCTCGGCTTCCAGGAGATGATCGACCAGACCGTCATGATCCCTGGCCGGCTCGCCGAGGTGTGGCACACGGCCTCGTCGGCCGGTACGACAGCGGGGTTCGGCTGGGCGGCGGACCGGGCCGGCTTCCCCATCACTCAGGTCGCGGTTTCCATCGGAGACCCGATCGACGAGCTTCGGGCCAGAGTCGAAGGCATCTGGCGCGACCAGGTGGCCGTGACCGGCGGGAAGGTGCCCGACCCGCCGATCGAGTACCTGGACAGGTACCTCTCCGGGGGGTACGGCGTGGTGAGCGACGAACAGCGGGCGGTACAGGCGGAGGCGAGCCGGCTGACCGGGCTGTTGCTGGATCCGACCTACACCGGCAAGGCGCTCTTCGCGCTCCGCAGCGAGATCGCCACCGGTCGATTCTCAGCCGACGACCACGTCGTGTTCTGGCACACCGGCGGTGGGTTCGCCGCTCTCAGCTGAGACGCGACCTGGCTTGGTCCTGCCAGTCGGCGATGCGGCTCTCCGGCACGTCGATCCGGCCCGCCAGGTCGGCGGTGTCGGCGGCGGCGAGGTCGCTGAAGGAGGTCACCCCGGCCGTCTCGAGCCGTTCCGCGTAGGTGGGGCCGACCCCGTTGACCTCGGTGAGGTCGTCGGTGGCATCCGATCGGCGTGGAGGTTCCGGGACGAACTGCGGGATCTCCGGTTCGCGGCTGACCGTGACGTGCACCAAGCGGTCTCGCAACAGCCAGAGCACGGCACCGAGACCGCCGACCAAGGTCAGGAACCGTGCGAATCGTTTCATGGCAGTCGTTCCTCCTCGACCTTCGGTGTGCCGGCGCACGAGCGACCGGGCGGTCGGCTCAGGTCTTCGGCACACCGTCCCCAGGGCTGAAGGACCTCCCACCCGAAGCCACGTCGGCGAGCTGCGTGCTGTCCGGTCGCCGGGCCAGGTGGGCGCGTCCCTTCACTCCGTTCTAATAGGAGATGGTAACGGTGATGATGCCGTCCTCGATTCCACCCAGCGCCTCCATCGCAGCTTCGCTCAGATCGATGCAGCGGATCGGGTGACGGCGCCATCCGTTGTCCCACTCGTAGGGGCCCCGATCGTTGACTCGCACCGTCGTCACCGCGCCGGTGTCGACCCGGGTCACCGTGACCGTGGTGTTGAACGGCACATCGTGGAGGGCGGCCGTGAAGTCGGAGGGCACGAAGACCTCGCCACTCGCGGTCAGTTTCCCCTCGAACCCGGGCCCGTACCACGACGCCACACACTCGGTGCCCGATGGCCATGTCTCGACGCCGGTCGCCACCGATGTGGGGTCAGCAGCCCCGGCCGCCGGCGGGAGGACCGACGCATCGTCCGGAGCGGGGACGGAGAACGTCGCCGAGGTCGAGCTGGCGGCGGTGAGGAACGAGCGGTCGGCGGCGGCGGTGGCGAAGGCGCTGGCGAGGATCCGGCCGGTGCTGATGCCGCGCCCTTCGGCGACGACCGCCGGCCGGGTGGTACTCGAGGTGTCGGTGGCTGGGCGCGGGGAGAAGGCTGCAAATCCGCCAACGGCGAGACCCGCCACGATCAGCCAGCTCACGAATGCGCCCCAGCGCAGGACTCGCACGAATTCTCCTCCTCGGGACCGAGCGATGCCCACCACCGTGGGTGGTCACTCTCGCGCGGGCCCGGGTCCGACCGCAGAGGAGGGTACCGACCCGCCGGCCCCGCGAGCAACCGGGAACCCGGCTCGCGACCACCCTCCGTGGTCGGTTTTCGGTCGGGATCAGATGCCTGGCTCTCGCTCGACTCCCGCCACTTCGTAGGCCTGGGCCTCCTCCAGCGTCTCCTTGTCGAGCAAGGCGGCGGCGAGGGCGTCGAGTTTGTCACGATGCTTCTCGAGCATGTCGCGGGCTCGATCCTCGCATTCCTCGATGATCCGCCGGACCTCTTCGTCGATGAGCCGATGCGTGTGCTCGGAGAGGGGTTCGGCAGCAAAAGGCGTGGCCTGAGGCTCTTCGGGCAACACAGACACCGGCCCGATGCGGTCAGACATCCCCCAACGGCCCACCATCGTGCGAGCGAGACGCGTCGCCTGCTGGAGATCGTTCTCCGCGCCGGTGGTGCGCTCGCCGAACACCATGTCCTCGGCCACGCGGCCACCGAGGGCGCCGACGATCTTGCCGAGCAGGTAGTCGCGGGTGTACGAGTAGCGGTCTGCCTCGGGACTCTGGAAGGTCACGCCCAGCGCGCGGCCTCTCGGGATGATCGAGATCTTCCGCACCGGATCGGCCCCCGGCTCGAGCATGCCGAGCAGCGCATGGCCCGCTTCGTGGTACGCGGTCCGCTCCCGATCGTCCTGCGACATCATGATCTTGCGCTCGGCGCCCAGCACGATCTGTTCGAGCGCATCCGTGAAATCGGCCATCTCGACCCGTTGATGGTTGCGGCGGGCGGCCATGAGCGCTGCCTCATTGACGAGATTGCGCAGGTCCGCGCCGACCATGCCCGGCGTCGCCGACGCCAGCGTGGCCAGCTCCACGTCGTCGGCCAGCGGCACGTCTCGGGTGTGGACGGCCAGGATGGCGCGCCGGCCGAGCTGGTCGGGCGGCGAGACCGTGACATGGCGGTCGAACCGGCCCGGTCGCAGCAATGCCGGGTCGAGGATGTCGGGGCGGTTGGTGGCGGCGATGACGATCACGCCCTCGTTGCCGGAGAAGCCATCCATCTCCGTGAGGATCTGATTCAGGGTTTGCTCTCGCTCGTCGTGCCCGCCGAACGACATGGCGCCGCCTCGAGCGCGGCCGATGGCGTCGATCTCGTCGATGAACACGATGGCCGGTGCCGCCTCCTTGGCCTTCTCGAACAGGTCTCGCACCCGGCTGGCACCGACCCCGACGACCATCTCGATGAACTCGGAGGCCGCCATCGAATAGAAGGGGACATCGGCTTCGCCGGCCACGGCTTTGGCGAGGAGGGTCTTGCCGGTGCCAGGCGGCCCGCTGAGCAGCACGCCACGGGGGATGGCAGCTCCCAGCACGGTGTACTTGTCCGGGTTCCTGAGGAAATCGACGACCTCGACGAGCTGATCCTCGGCGTCGTCGATGCCGGCCACGTCGTCGAAGGTGACGCGGTCGGTGCTCGGCTCGTATCGCTGCGCCCGACTCGTGCCCAGACCGCCCAAACCAGCGAGGCCCTGCCCGGCGCGCCGGTAGAAACTGAAGAAGAGCCACAGCAGCAGCAACGTCGGGCCGAAGCCGAAGACGAGCTGCTGCCAGAAGGCTGTCCCGCCCTCCGGCTCGGCGTTGACCACGACGCCCTCGTCGACCAGCCGCTGCAGCAGATCGTCCTCGGCAAAGGTCGGCCGTCGGGTCTCGAAGGCCTCAGCAGTGACCTCCGGGTTCTCCGGGTCGGTGATCGGTGCCACGAAACGGCCCTGGATCTCCTCACCGGTGGCGACGATGCTCTCCACGTTGCCGGCGTCGAGTTCGTCGAGGAACGCCGTGTAGGGCACGGCCAGCGGTGGAGCGGGCGCCAGCAGCCAGCTCGAGATCAGCCAATTGACAGCCAGCGCTCCGAGTAGTGCCGCCCAGAACCATCGTCCGCCTGGCATCTGCTGTCGCCAGCCCCGTGGCTGTTCGTCAGGCTCGGCGACCGGCCGTCCCGGGCTGGTGGAGTCGGTGGTCATGGGGATCCTCCTGTGACCTCGTCTCCGTACCCGCCGCCGGGCCTGCCGAAACCGCCGGCGTCGACTCACCGTCCCTTCGCATCGCAGCCCGCTGGTGAATCAACCGACACCCTCCTAGCGTGGCGGATCGGTCGAGAGAGGAACACCGTGAAGGTCGATTACTACCTGCCGCCCGGAGCACTGAAGACGGTGGGCGAGCAGGCTGGCTGGGCGCAGCGGGTTGGTTTCGACGGGCTCTTCACCGCCGACACGGGACACGAGCCGTTCCTTCCCATCGTGCGAGCGGCGGAAGCGGCGCCTGGTCTCGACTACGGGACCGCCATCGCGGTGGCGTTCGCTCGCTCGCCGATGGTGGTGGCGCAGACGGCCTGGGACCTGGCCTCCTACACCGGTGGTCGGTTCTTGCTGGGCCTCGGCACGCAGATCAAGCCGCACATCGAACGCCGCTTCTCGATGCCGTGGGGGTCTCCGGTCCGGAAGATGGGTGAGTTCATCGCTGCGCTACGCGCCATCTGGGCGACGTGGCAGCATCAGGAGCCGTTGCGGTTCAAGGGCGAGTTCTACGCCTTCACGCTGATGACACCCTTCTTCAACCCCGGTCCCATCGAGCATCCGGACGTGCCCGTCTACCTCGCCGGCGTGGGCCCGGCGATGTCGCGCCTGGCCGGGGAGGTGTGCGACGGCTACCACGTCCACCCCTTCCACTCCGTGCGGTACCTCGAGGAGGTCACCTTCCCCGCCATGGAGGAGGGGGCGGCGTCGGCAGGCCGCTCGCGATCGGACGTCGAGATGGTCTCGACCGTGTTCGTCATCACCGGCCGCAACGAGGCCGAGATGGAGGCCATGCGGGCAACGGTCAAACAGCAGATGGCGTTCTACGCCTCGACGCCGGCGTACCGGGGCATGCTGGAGACCCACGGCTGGGACTTCGGGCCCACCCTCACCGCCATGTCGAAGCGCGGCGAGTGGGCTGCGATGGGCGACGTGATCCCTGACGACGCGGTTTCCGAAGTCGCCGTGGAGGCGCCGATCGACGAGCTGGGCGCCGCCGTGGCGGCCCGCTACCGGGGAGTCCTCGACCGGGTGGGCTTCTATGCCCCGGACGACGGCCTGAAGGACCTCGGCGACGACGCCTGGTCAGCCCTGGTGGCGGCGACCCGGAGCTAGACCTCAGTCGGCGTCCACGAACGGGGGGAAGGTGCGGCGGGCGAGGTCCCCGAGGTGGCCGACGTCGTTGAAGCCGAGCAAGCGCGGTCCCGGCAGCTCGAGCGTCGTGATCGAGGCGTTCGAAACCGGACCGAACGGCCCGGAGAACAGACCCCGATCGAGCGGCACCCCGGCTGCCCACAGCGCCAACCCCAGCGTGGGTCCCCCGTGAGTGCCGACGACGACTGTCTCGCCATCCTCCCGCCCGGCGGCGTCCTCCTCGATGGCGGCGATGGCTCGTGCCTGGACGTCGGCCCATCGCTCCCCGCCCGGCCGGGCGACGTCCACCCCCGATCGATAGCGGGCCCACTCCTCGGGCCACCGCTCAGCCACCTCCGTCGGGAGCAGCAGATTCCACTCGCCGTTGCTGATCTCCCGCAGCTGCGGCTGGCGGCGGATCGGGATGCCCAGACGCTGTGAGGCGGGCTCCACGGTTCCGAAGGCGCGGCGAAGATCCGAGGCGATGATGCCGGTGATCGGCATCTCGGCGAGCCGCTCGCTCACGACTTCCGCCTGGCGGACCCCCAGCGGTGAGAGCGGAACATCGGTCTGGCCGATGAAGCGGTGCTCCTTGTTCCCCTCCGCCTCGCCGTGACGGACGATCAAGTAGGTGACGCCCACGTCAGCCGGCGGCGGCGAGTGCCGTGTCGACGCGCGGATCGGCCGCCCCCGTCCGCAGGCCGGCCGCGTCGATCTCGATGGCGGCGATCGGTCCCCAGCCGGGCACCCAGTCGGCCCGTTCCTCGATCTCGTGGCCGCGAGCGGCGAGCGACTCCCGGATGTGAGGAGTCATGCGGGTCTCGACCACGATGTGCGACACCGGGTCCGCGAAACCCGGGATCGTCCAGCGCGGGAAAGCCTGCGCGTCGGCCAGGTCGAGGCCGGCGTGCAGTCGATGGGCGGCCAGCTGGGCCAGCAGCTGGGGCTGGTGGTGGCCCCCTCGCGTGCCCAGCAACAGGTCGAGCCGGCCGTTGGCCGTCCACAGGGTGGGCGAGAGCGTGTGCAGCGGCCGCTTGCCGGGGCCCAACTCGTTGGCGTGGCCCGGGACGAGGTTGAACCCGCCGCCGCGGTTGTGGAGCCACACGCCCGTGTCGCCGGCCGACAGGCCGGCGCCGATGCCGTGGTAGTTCGACTGGATCAACGAGATGCCGAGGCCGTCGGCATCGACCGTGCAGAGGAAGGCGGTTCCGGCCGGGACCCGGCGCGGTGTGGCCCATGAACCGGCTCGGTCACGGTCCAGTTGCGCCGCCTTCGAGGCGAGCACGCCCGGATCGACCAGTTCAGCGCCCGTGCGGGGTGCCGTCTCAGGATCGGTCGCCAGGTCGTCACGCTCCCAAGCCAGGCAGCGGTAGGCCTCGATCAAGAGGTGGGTGTAGTCGGGATCGTGGGGGTCGGTCGGCGGGTCGAGGGCGGCGAAGACGCCGAGTGTCGCCGGCGTGAGATAGCCCTGCGTGTTGGGCGGGGTCGTCCAGGCGGTCCGGCCGAACAGCGTCGTGCCGACCGGATCGACCCACTCCGCCTGGTTTCTCGACAGGTCTTCGGCGGTGATCCACCCGTCGGTGGCCTCCACGATGCCGGGCCCGAGGCGGTCGACGTAGAAGGTGTCACGACCCGCCAGCACCGCCTCCAACGACGCCGCCAGCATCGGACGTTGGAGCTGCTCGCCGCGCTCGGGGGGCCGTCCGTCGGGGTAGAGAGAATTCGCCGACGCTTGGGTCATCAGCTCCTCGGCGCGGTTCGTCCAGGCGGTGTGGAGCTCGGTCGAGGCGGCGAAACCATCCCGGCAATGGCGGAGCGCCGGCGCCAGCACCCGATCCAGAGGCAGCCGGCCGAACCGGTCGTGCAGGGCCATCCAGCCGTCGACGCAGCCGGGGACCGTCACCGAGGCAGGCCCGTAGAGCGGCATCTCGGTCTCCCCGCGATCGCGGAGCGTCTCGGCGTGGGCGCCGCTGCCGGCCCGCCCGGAGGCGTTGAGGCAGGCGGGCTCATCCATCCCGGGCGCATGCACGAGTGCAAACAGGTCCCCGCCGATGCCGCAGGTCTCGGGAGCGACGACCCCCTGGACCGCATTGGCCGCGATGGCGCCGTCGACGGCGTTGCCACCGGAAGTCATCAGTTCGAGCGCGGCGAGTGTCGATAGGTGATGAGGGGTGACGGCCATGGCGCCGTGGCCCTGGGACGCACGGGGTGGGACGAGTGAGGACATCCGGGTCACCCTAGAACCCTCGTTAAGGTCTCACCGCCGACAAGGAGATCCGTTGACCGACGAAGCCACCACCGCCGAACCGCCGGCCCGCACCGCCACGCAGGACGCGTTCCTCGACATCATGTCGAACTTCGCCGCCAGCGTCACGGTGGTGACCAGCCGCCATCACGGCCGCGACCACGGGCTGACCGTCTCTGCGTTCACGTCGGTCTCTCTCGACCCGCCGCTGGTGCTCGTCTGCATCGACCACCGCTCCCACAGCATGGACGCCATGCGGGGAGCGGGCGGGTTCACGGTGAACATGCTGCGAGAGGGCACCGGCGAGGTGGCAATGCGCTTCGCGTCGAAGGAAGAGGACAAGTTCGGCGACCTGGCTGTGCGGGAACCGGAGTACGGCGAAGCCGGGCTCGGGCTGCCGGAGCACGCCTATGCGGTCCTCGAGTGCCGAACGGTCGAGTCCGTGGATGCCGGCGACCATCTGATCTTCATCGGTCACGTCGAGACGGCCCAGCGGGTCGATCCGGGGGCGCCCCTGATGTACTGGCGGCGGCGCTTCGCCGAGATCCGCGGTGAAGAAACCTCAGCGTGAGAGGTGGGGCACCAGTCGGTTGACGGCGTCGAGCACCGCTCGCACCGCCGCTGCCATCGGGTCGGTGCCGACCATGGCTGACCCGATCAGCGTCCGCTCCTCACCATCGGTGACCATGACGACGATCGCCAGCGCCACCGTGCGGGGCCCGATCGACACGCTCTCGATGTTGGACAGGGCCATGGCGACATCGCCGTTGACGGCTTGTTCGAGCGCCCGCAGTGTCGCCTCTCCGACGAGCCGCGGCCGTGTCTCCACGGACTGCGGGCCGGTCGAAGCTCCGCGATAGACCTCCGAGTGCCACCCCAACGACACCGACACCTGGAGGTGGTTGCCCTGGACCGACTCGGAGATGTCCAGGATGGACGGGCGGTGCACCTGGGAGATCTGATCGTCCTCGATCTGCACCACCGAGATGACCCGCCGGTCGACGTTCAACCCGAACGCCGCCATCGCCAGCGACTGGACGTCGCGCACGATCTGCTTGGCCGGTTTGCCGGGGCTCGCGAGCACGTGGACCTCCGCCACGTGGCCGTTGTTGCCAACGACCTTCACTGCGTCGACCGTGGGGAGGCGGCCCAGCGTGTCTTCCAGCTCTGTGTACTTCACGGGCGCTCAGCGTAGCTGCCCAAGTACTCCCTGTGAAGGCGAATCGCGTTCCAAAACGTGTATAGTGCGCATCGGTGACAATGCTTCGGTAGGCGCTGGGCTCGTACCGGAGGGCGCGATCAGGGCGCTGCGTCCCCATGCGAATCGGGTACCCGCCGTCGCTCGAGTGGACCCGCGGAATGCTCCTCGGAACGGCTCAGAACCATTGAGAACTCAAGGTCTTCGGCCCCGGTGCCGAAGATTCGCGCACCGGGTACCCCCGCCGGTTCAACGGCTAGCGGAGCGGATGTGCAGGCATGAGCACAGGCTCAGCCAACCTACATACCGCGGGGTGATAACCCTTTGATGAACGTACGCCATTTCATCGGAAGAACACACCGACGGAGCAACGCTCGCAAGAGCTGGAGGCGTATCTGAAAGTTGGCTAGCGCGGGACCCGGTGCGCGCACATCTTGAGGCACAAGTGAGGCTGGGTAGGCGTTTGAATCGGCGAGCTCTTTTCGCTGCGGGTTACCTCGTACTCGCGCTGCTGTGTCTCGGCCTCCTGTTCAGAACTCAGCAGTTCCCCCACCCCGTCTTCTTCGCCGTGTTCGCGATCCCGTACGTCTGGCTCGAGATCCACTCCGTGGAGATCAACGACAAGCTGCGGGTGAGTTCGTCGGTCATGGTCCTCCTGTCGGCAGGCGTCTGGTTCGGTGAGGGTGCTGCCGCGCTCGGGATGGCGTGCATGGCCGGACTGTGGCCGCTCGTCCCGGCAGACATCCAACAGCGGCGCGTGTTCTTCCCGGTCGTCAACTTCGCCCAGTACGTGATTTCTGCGGCGGCCGCGGGATTGGTGCTGGACCTCATGATCAGGGCGGACCTCAGCGGCCCGACGTTGTTGGTCAATACCGCGCTGGCGGCGGTTGCCGCTGCCACGGTGCATTCGATTCTCACGTCGCTCCAAGTGAGGCTGATCGTGCGCGTGGGCTTGCGCCAGTCGCAGGTCGCTCCTTGGACCGACATGGGTCGGATCATCGCGACGTTCGCTGTGCTGGGCGCCATCGGCGGCATGCTCGGCGCCACCCTCAAAGCGATGAACAACATCGTCCTCTTGCCGATCTTCTTCGTCATCTACCTCATCGGGCAGCTGGCCTTCCAGTCATATGCCGACCTGCGCCAGGCGCACGAATCGACGGTCAGGGGGTTCATCAAGACCCTCGAGGCCAAGGACATGTTCGTGCACGGGCACACGGCGCGGGTGGCGACGTTCGCCGGCATGATCGGTGAGGAGCTCGACTACACCCCCAACCAACTCGAACGGCTGCGGTGGGCGGCGCTGCTGCACGACGTGGGGGCGGTGGCCGTGCCCCGAGACCTGCTTCGGAACCGCCGAAGCTTGACCGACGAGGAGCAGGCGCAGCTGCTGGCCAACATGGAGAACGTCGAACAGGAGCTGCTCGAGTCGGATTTCCTGCGCCCGATGATGGAACGAGCGGCCCGGCTTCGCATGCGGTTCTCTGAGTCGCCGAAGGACGAGATCACGGCCGACGCCCAGGTGCTGGCGGTCGCCAAGTGGTTCGACTCCGTCACCAACACCCGTGTGCAGGGTCAGGCGATGACCCAGGAACGCGCCCTGGCGCAGCTGCGGGCCGAGTCGCCGTATCGCTACGACCCGAAGGTCGTGGAAGCCTTCGCAAGAGTCCTGCAGGCCAGCGGCTTCCAGTACGGCGCCGTCGAATACGACTCGACCAAGACGCTCGAGGACTACGCCAAA